>NZ_JBFBCG010000182.1:0-4336 GCF_040683105.1 Streptomyces sp. NPDC051020
CACGGTGCTCGACGGAGGGCATGACCTCGCGGTGGGCCGCGCCGTAGGAGCGCAGCTTGTCGGTGACGACCACCCGGGGCACCGCCCGGGTCTTCGTCAGCAGCCTGCGGAAGAACCGCCTGGCCGCAGCGGTGTCCCGCCGGTTCTGTACGAGGATGTCCAGGACGGTGCCGTCGGCGTCGACGGCCCGCCACAGGTACTTCTGCTCTCCGTTGATCTTGATGAAGACCTCGTCCAGGTGCCATTTGTCCCCGGGCCGGGGCCGGCGGCGGCGCAGCGCGCCGGCGTAGGCCTGCCCGAACTTGGCACACCAGCGGCGGACGGTCTCGTGGGAGACGAGCACGCTGCGCTCGAGCATCAGCTCCTCGACCTCGCGGAAGCTGAGCGGGAAGCGGAAGTACAGCCACACGCAGTGGGAGATGATCTCCACCGGGTACCGGTGCCCCTTGTACGACGGCGGCGTACTACCCACGGACAACTCCTCCCAGCATGACCCACCAGAAGATCATCCCACCCGGTCAGTCAACGTGACAGTGCCACGACAACTGTGAGACTCGTGGGGTGCCGCAGGGGGCCGGAGCCTGACCCGTGCGACAACTGGCCTCAGATGCCTTGGAGTAGATCTGTCGGCTTCCGGCCCCCTGCGGCGCTCGCTGCCGCCGGCCCGCTGGACGTGTCCCGATAGGGGCTTTGCTGCACAAAGCACCGTCACAGTTCTGACCGCCCACCGGACCGGCGTCGGCCACCAGCCCCAGTCCGAGGAGCCTTGTGACCGTCACCAGCATGCCCCAGCCCACGCTGCCCACGCAGCATGTCCCGGACCTGGCAGAGGATGTGATCTTGGGGGTCGATACCCACAAGGACGTCCACGTCGCGGCCGTGATCACCACGCTGGGAGCCTCACTCGCCCACCAGGAGTTCCCCACCACCGCTGCTGGATATCGCCAACTCATTGCCTGGACAAGGTCGTTCGGCGTTCTTCGACGCGCCGGTGTCGAGTGCACCGGATCCTACGGAGCCGCACTGACCAGGGCTCTGAGCCGAGAAGGCATCGACGTCGTCGAGGTCAACCAGCCCGACCGAGCCACCCGGCGCAAGCGCGGCAAGACCGATGCCATCGACGCGGACGCTGCCGCTCGCGCCGTCCTGTCGGGACGCGCCACGGTCACGCCCAAGACCGCGGACGGCCCCGCGGCGGACATGCGCGTCCTGCGGCTGGCCAAGGAATCGGCAATCAAGGCCCGCACCCAGGCGATGAACCAGCTCAAGGCCGTCCTGCTGGACATCGACCCCGACCTGCGTGACCTCCTCACCGGCCTGACCAACCCGGCTCTGGTCGCCACCTGCGCGGCACTCGTCGACGAGCGGGGCGAGGCAGTCTTCACGATGCGCTTGCTCGCCATACGGATCCAGCACCTGTCCGCGGAGGTCAAGGAGCTGACCCGACGAACCACCCTGGCTGTCCGCTCCTGCCGACCTCAGATGCTGGACCTGGTCGGCGTCGGCCCCGACAGCGCCGCCGTCCTGCTCATCGCCGCAGGTGACAACCCTGACCGCCTCACGGACGAGGCATCCTTCGCTGCCCTGTGCGGCGTCAGCCCGGTCGAGCAGTCCTCCGGCAAGACCCAGCGCCGGCGCCTGAACCGCGGTGGTAACCGGCAGGCCAACGCCGCCCTCTACCGCATCGTGATGACCCGCATACGCTGGGACGAACGCACCCAGGCTTACCTGCAACGACGCACCGCCGAAGGCATGTCCAAGCGCGAGATCATCCGCTGTCTCAAACGCTACGTGGCCCGCGAGCTCTACCGGCACATCCAGCCTCCGACGGCCAAACAGGCACCTTCAGCCGCTTGACGAAACATAGGGGCATCTACCCAGCCTTCACGGGGTTCGAGAACGTCATTCTTGAGGACAGTTACGTGCTGGACATCGAGGTCCATCCGGCTGTCTTGATCCTCAAGCTCGATCTGTTGCTCTTGCCTGGTCATCCTGACTATCAGGCGTCGCTACCAGGGGAACGCGCTTGCTTCCGGGAGGCCACCGCCGTCTTCTCATCCGTACGGGACCTGCACTGGACGGGCCAGAGTCTCGTCAAGCCTGCGGTCGACGCGACTGGCACTCGCGACTTTGGATCAGTCGATTCCCTGACCAGAATCGACAACAGCTACAAGATTCTCGGCGACTGGGGCGAGATCAACCTGCAGTCGGATTCTCCGTCCTTGTCCATCAATCCGACCGCACCTGGGCAAGCCCTTCGTGCGGTAGGGCTTGCCCAGCGGGGCACGTGACCGATCAGCGGGCCGAGCGTGACCGATCCGTCTCCCGCGATCGGTCAAAGAGCACGTCAACGCCGTGACCGACCCGTGCAACCCCCGGGCCAGCCGGTGACCGGTCATCGGTCAGCCCGGCCAGCCCCCCGAGCGGACCTGAGCGACGGGGCCCCGGCCGGGGTGGGCAAGCCGGGTATGGGGGGCTTGCCCAAGCTCCCCTTGGGCTTGCCCAGCACGTGCATGACGGTCAGCGGCCGACCGCTTCGGGGTAGCGGGCGCGGCGCCGGTCCGGGTCGTCGACGCCGATCTCGTACCAGGGCTCGCCACGCTTCAGCCGAGGCAGGGTGTTCACCCACACCGCGATGGTGATGCCCTGGACGTCGGCGGTGAGCGCCTGGAGGCGGTTGTCGAGCAGGTGCTCCGCCTTGCCCGCCAGGACGACGTGCAGCCGCGGGAAGGTCTTCGAGCGGGTGTAGCGGTGGCGCTGCCAGAACGGGAACGTCCCGCCGATCGTGCCACGGGCTCCCTCCCAGACGCGGTGCCCGGCGTAGCGCTCGTAGTCCCAGACCTCCTTCGCGAGGCGAGCCTGGGACATGGTGCCGTTGTCGAGTTCGAAGAGGCGGACCTCGCCGGTCTTGGTCGGCACGGCGAGAACGGCGTCGGTGTTGAAGCTCAGGCCGGTCTCCTTGATGGCGTGGTTGACCTCCACCTGCCAGTCGGTCAGGTACTCGCGGCGACCGGCGAGAACCGTGTCGGTGTAGGCGAGGATCGTGTCGGTCACCGCGACGGCGTGCGGGCCGAACCCAGCTCGGACGGCCTTCGCGCCGGTGCCGGCCTTCGGGCGGGGCGGCAACTCGTTGCCGTCGGCCAAAGCCTTCTGCCCCGCCACGGTGAGGTTCCAGATCCGCTCCTTGCCCGTCTTGCCGTTCGTCTCCGCCAGCCCGAACTCCGCCAGTTCCACCATCGCCCTGCGCACATACGACCGGCCGTCCGACTCCTCTTCCGTGATCACCTGAGCCATCTGCCGGACCGTGGCTATCCGCACGCACCCCAGCATCCGCAGCGCATCGGCCCGCACCTTCCCGGCCGTGGGAGTAGACCTCTTCCCCTTTGCCGGTGTCTCAGGGGAAGGGAGAGAGGTATCAGCGTGGCGGGAGGCCCCCTGACGGGCGGTGTGAGCTGCGCTGATGGGCACGACGTTGGAGTCGTTCACGGCACTGGACACGGCACTGGCTTCCGGGCCGCTCGGAGGGCGCTCAGCACCCCTTGACCAGGCCGGGCGGCGCGGCTCCGGCTCGGGATGCCGGGCGCTGCTGGCGTACGTCATGGTCAGGCTCCTCACGCGGGTGGGCGCGAGACTCCGGACAGAATCCCGCGTTCACTCGCTACAGGTGCCGGAGAAGTTGAAGGTGTGACGCCTGTTATCGAGACGTGATCATTCGGCGGGTGCGGCGCAGAGCTCGGAGACGATCGTGAACGAGGTCGTCACCATCGGCACGGCCATGGCCGGCGGCATCGCCGCGTGTGTGGTCTGGCCGTGTGCCATGCCGTTGCGGATCTTCCGGCCGTAGTCGAGGTACTCCGCCTGCCGGGCGGTCAGGATGCCGGTGTCGGCGCCCTGCTTGATGAGCTGGTGCAGGGGCTTCTTGCCCGCGCGCGGGATGCGGTCGCGCAGCACGATCTCCACCGCGATCAGGGAGTGCATGACCGCCACGGTGGAGAACTCGTAGCAGTAGTACGACTGGCGCAGCAGCTCGCGGGCGGTGCGCAGGACGGTCGCCGCGGCCTCGGGAACACCGTCGGGCACGACCAGGTCCTCAACGAGGTCGTGCATGTCGGCGTACTGGTCGACGAAGTAGTGGGCGCGTTCGTCGGGGACCGGGAACGGCAGCCGCTGCGTGGTCATCCCCGAAGTCTCCCAGCGGCGTGCCCCGGTCGGCAGCGGCTTTTTGCCCGGCCGTCGCTCAGCCCGGATCCACCGGCTTGATGCCCGTGGATAGTGCTTCCGGAATCGAAGAAGTGCCTTGCGACCTGCGATGATGGGGTTTCTCTAGGACCACATC
>NZ_JBFBCG010000183.1:0-4245 GCF_040683105.1 Streptomyces sp. NPDC051020
GTACCGCCTCCACGGCCGCACGACGGAGAAGCGACCTCAGGAACGATCATCGCGGACCCGCCCTCATCCCCGCAGTGAATTGGGCAGCAGAGTCCACGAGGAGGTCGGCGGTGGTGATGCCAGGGCCGCCCTTGCGCGGGATGTCGTCGCCGCTGGCCACGTCGATCACGAACACTTGAGTGTCGACGAGTCCGCGCGAGAAGGTGGCGGTGAGGTTGTCTCCTCCGGACTCGATGAGGATCAGGTCCAGCGGCTGCAGCGTCTGCTCCAACTGCTCGACCGCTTCGAGGTTGGCGGAGATGTCGTCACGGATCGCGGTGTGCGGGCAGGCACCGGTCTCCACGGCGGTAATCCGTTCTGGCGCCAGCACAGCCTCGCGGCGCAGGAACTCGGCGTCCTCGCGTGTGTAGATGTCGTTGGTGACTACAGCGATGGACAACCGGTCCCGCAGCGCACGGCACAGAGCGGCGACGGTCGCAGTCTTGCCTGAGCCTACGGGCCCGCCGAGCCCGACCCGCAGCGCGCGGCGGCTGCCGTCGGGGCGCACCGCATCGGCGCTGAAGGTATAGCGGTCGGGCATGGTCGTGGGGTGGTCGAGGTGCATGGTGGCTCCAGCAGGAAGAAGCAGGTCAGGATGCGAAGAGACGGAGGCTCCAGGCGGCGTGTTGCTCGCCGGTGATGTCCAGCAGCGGAGAGGACGCGGCGGGCAGCACGCCGATACCGTCGGTGGCGACCCGATGAGCCGCGTCGGCTGCGGATCGGGCGACGTCGTCGAGTTCACCGGCGAGCCGTGCCAGTAGGGCGGTCGCGTCGAACGGGTCGAGGCTCAGCAGCCGTACCGCCGCGGTCGCCGGCCCGCTGACGTTTTCGTACGCGGCGCACTGCGCGACGTCGAACGGCGTCAGTCCGGCGGCGCGGGCCGCGACGCCGAGGACGACCGGCTGGTGCGCTCCCTGCGGCCGGTCGCGGCGAGCCGGTCGAGGTCGGCCGAGCGCCAGGTGGCACGGGCCGCGCGCATCATCTGTCGGCCCAACCTGCGCGCGACCTGCCGCAGCGCGGGCATGGGCGTACGGGCGTCGGCAGCCTCGTCGAGGGCAAGGGGGTCGTGTCCGGCGGCCGCTGCGGCGGCAAGCCCGGCCGCCGTTAGCCCGGCGGTGTACAGACGACCCCGGCAGAAGGCCTCCAGACTTGCGGTGTCGTACACGCTTTGAGAGGCGATCGCGGCCTCCATACCGCCGGAGTGGGCATGCCCACCGGCGGGAAAGCGGCCATCGGCCAGGACGAGCAGGGCAGCACGGCTCATGAGGGCAGTGGCCCGCCTTTCACGGGGACAGGCGGCCCGGCGAGAAGGCGGGGCCGGGCCGGTGTGGGGGGTCAGAACAGGAAGTACCGTTGGGCCATCGGGAGTTCGGTGGCGTAGTGCCGTCCGATCAGTTGCCCGTCCACCGTGGTGCGTACGTCCGAGGTGGTGGCACCGCCGATGGTGACGTCGAAGGTGTCGGGGTCGATGACGATCTCCGGCAGGCCGTCGTTGTGCACCATGTCGGCCTTGGTCACCTCGCGGGTGGACTTGATCGCGCGCAGCGGCTTGAGCAGGCCGATCCTGGACAACTCGCCGTCGAAGGCCAGCTCCGAGACGAAGTTGAAGGAGTTGGCCTTCGGGGACCGGCCACTGAACCCCCACACCGGACGCGGCAGGAACGGCTGCGGCGTCGGAATCGAGGCGTTGGCGTCACCGACCTGCGCATACGCGATCTGGCCCGCCTTGATGACCATGTGCGGCTTCACACCGAAGAACATCGGTTCCCACAGGACCAGGTCCGCCAGCTTGCCCACCTCGACGGAACCGACCTCGTCGTCGATGCCGTGGGTGATGGCCGGGTTGATCGTGTACTTGGCGATGTAGCGCCGGGCCCGGAAGTTGTCCGCTTTGGCGTCGTCCTCGCGCAGGTGTCCGTAGCGGGACTTCATGACGTGCGCGGTTTGCCAGGTCCGCATGATCATCTCGCCGATGCGTCCCATGGCCTGCGCGTCGGAGGACATCATCGAGATGGCGCCCATGTCGTGCAGCAGGTCCTCGGCAGCCATGGTGGAGGGCCGGATCCGCGAGTCGGCGAACGCCATGTCCGCCTTGATCTCGGGATTGAGGTGGTGGCAGACGATCATCATATCGACGTGTTCCTTGACGGTGTTGACCGTCAGGGGTCGGGTCGGATTCGTCGAGGCGGGCAGCACGCTCGGCTCGCCCACCAAACTGATCATGTCGGGTGCATGACCGCCGCCGGCGCCTTCGACGTGGAAGACGTGCAAGCTGCGGTACTTGATCTCCGTGGTTTTGCAGCGTTTCTTGGTCGCGGCGAGTGTGTGGCGCACGAACCCGGACTCGTTCAGCGAGTCGGCGTGCAGGGCGACCTGGACACCGGTCTCCTCGCAGACCCTCAGCGCCGAGTCGATCACCGCGGGCGTGGCGCCCCAGTCCTCGTGGATCTTGAAACCGAGGGCGCCGGCGGCGACCTGGTCGCGCAGCGCCTTCTCTGAGACCGTGCTGCCCTTGGCGAGCAGACCGATGTTGACCGGATAGGAGTCCAGCGCCTCGAACATCCGGTGGAGGTGCCACTTGCCGGGCGTCACAGTGGTGGCCGTACTGCCCTCCGCAGGCCCGGTGCCGCCGCCGATCAGCGTGGTCACGCCCGACGCGAGTGCTTCGTGGATCTGCCCGGGGCACAAGAAGTGCACGTGGGTATCGACACCGCCCGCGGTCAGGATCCGCCCGTTGCCGGAGATCACCTCCGTCTCGGGCCCGACGACGAAGTCCGACGCACGTGCGTCGTTGTGGGGCGCCGACGACATCGTCTCGGGGTTGTACGCCTTGCCGATTGCCTGGATCCGCCCGTCGCGCAGACCGACGTCGGCCTTCACCACGCCCCAGTGGTCCAGGATGAGCGCACCGGTGATCACCGTGTCCACCGGTGCGCTGGGATCATCCCGCGGGACGTGAGACTGGCCCATCGACTCGCGGATCACCTTGCCGCCGCCGAAGATCATCTCGTCGCCGCTGCGGCCGGGCCCGCCGCACCAGTCCGCATCGATCCGGACGACGAGGCCGGTGTCGGCGAGCCGGACCCGGTCGCCGGCCGTCGGACCGTAGAGGTCGGCGTAATCGGACCGCTGCAACGGGCCCGGAAGCTGTTCAGTCTGACTGCCCATCGAGGTGCATCTCCTCTTCGCTCTTCCCGGCCTGAAGTCCCCTGACGATGCGGTCCCCCGCGATGGGCACCATCCACACGGTGCGCCTGTCACCGGGCTCGAAGCGTTCCGACGTCCCGGAGGGGATGTGCAGCCGCATGCCGCGTGCCGCATCGCGGTCGAACACGAGGCCCTCGTTGACTTCGGCGAGGTGAAAGTGCGAGCCGACCTGGACCGGACGGTCCGAGGGGTTGCTCACGGGCAGTTCCACGGGCCTCTGGCCCTTGTTGAACGCCACCGCGAATTCCTCGTCGTCCGGGAGAAGCTCCAGCTTGCCCGGATGGACGTCCACGTCCTCGGCCGACTCGTCGAAGGGATCGTGAATGGTCACCAGCTTCGTCCCGTCCGGGAACGTGGCCTCGACCTGGACGCTGGCGATCATCTCCGGGACGCCTTCCATGACTTCGCTGCGCGCCAGCACATGGCGGCCGGATTCCATGATCGAGTCCACCGTAGCGCCGGCCCGCGCCCCTTCGTACACGTGCGTCGTCAACAGCGCCATGACCTCGGGATAGTTCAGCAGCAACCCTCGCTCACGGCGCCGCTGGGCGACATCCGCCGCCACATGGACCAGCAGACGTTCCTGTTCATGAGGAGTCAGGTGCATGCAGTCCTCCTTCCTGCTCATCGCTTGATCTGTGCGGCGAAGGCTCACGAGGACAGCGTGATGCGTGCTGGTGCGCCGGGCGCCGCAGATTGATCATCGACGGGCAAGACAAGCGAGACGAGAGAGAAACCCTTTGTTATCCCCAATGGAGTGAAATGGAATCATAAGCGGAGTATGTCCCGCAGAGTGGTGTAGATACTCACGGGTCGTGAACGCGTGGGTGTCTGCCCGGGGCATGCATCCGCTGTTGGTGGCTGCTCCCTGAACAAGGGGGCACTAGGGCGTGTTTCGAAATTGGCGTCGTCCGCCCGTAGGGCGGGCCGGGCGGCGTCTGGTGCGTGCGATCGCAAGGCGGAGGGTCGCCCCGATACTGGGCGTATCGGGGCGAGCCC
>NZ_JBFBCG010000184.1:0-3959 GCF_040683105.1 Streptomyces sp. NPDC051020
CCCGAAGACGCCCTGGACTGCGCCTGCGGCTTCTACCTCGGCGACCTGGCGCCCTGATCAACACCCCTCCACGAACTTGCGCGGGGCAGCACTAGCACCACACGCGGCGCACGATGAGCCTGACCGGCAATCAACGAAGCCCCTTGAATCCCCCGGATGCCAGGGGCCTCGGACACGGTCAGGTGACCGTCACTCGTATTCGCGAAGCAGGTCCTCGATACGTCGGTTGGCGACGTCCGGCCGCCCGTCGAGGCACTTCGCGTAGCGGGTCAGCAAGACCTCAACACTGTTACCAGCCCGCTCCTCGACCTCGGTGGGGTCGACGCCCGCATTGAGCCATGTCGACAGCGCCGAGTGCCGAAGGTCGTACGGGCGGCTCGCGAGCGGCGAGGCCGCGACGGCCGGCGGCAGCGCGAGCAGCCGAGCTTCCTGCCACACGCGGTAGAACGTGGAGGACGGGACGATCGACCCCTTCTCGCTGAAGAACAGCTGCCCGTCGCTGGCCGTCCCGCAGGTGGCGCTTTGCTCGCGGAGCACGCCCACGAGGTGGGGCGGGATAGGCACACGCCTGACGTCCTCGGTCGGTCGGTTCTTCAACCCGTGGTCGTCATGGGTCTCCCCCGAATCGGTCCACTGCTTACCGACCGAGGGCGGGTCCGGTGGAGGAGAGCCGATCCCCAGCCCTGCTCAGGAAGGACCAGGTCTGTCTCAGCGATGTCGACCGCTTCAGCCAGCCGGAGGCCACCGAAGTACGTGGCGGCGAACAGGCTCACAAGACGACGCCCGCGAGCGCGCCGGTACCCGCCCACGTAGGAGACGGCCGCCAGGAGATTGCGAGCCTGCTCCGGGTTAGCGACGACGCGAGGGTAAACCTGGTTGGACGCCTTCGGCTTCTGCCAGCGGACTGCCGTGATGGGGTTCTCGCGCAACTCCCCCAGATCGACTGCGTAGTTCGCGGCATTCACGAGCGCCCGGCGCTTACGCCGCACGGTCTCCGCCGCCGCTGCAGTCCCATCGAGCTTGAGTTTCAGCGAATCGAGCACTGCACGAGCCGTGGCGGGTTCAGCGAGATCGGCGAGCGGCCGAGACGCCTTGGCCACCCAGTGAAGGACGTTCCGCACCTCGTCGGGAACGTCCCGGTCGGCAGACCCCGGCAACACGAAGGCCCAGTTGCGCAGCGCCTTGCGGATCGCCTCGTCGGCCGGCCGAGGGGTGGGCTATCCCATCACGCCGACCAGGCATCAGCGACCACGAAGGAGACGACCGTCCCGCCGAGATGGCTGGGCCCGGAGTGCCAGGAGTCGGCGATGGAGTCGACCAAGAGCAGCCCCCGCCCGTGAGCGTCGCTCGCTTCCGGGTGTCGCAGCCGTACATTCGCCGGGAAACCCGGGTTGTGCACCTCGACGCGGAGCAAGGTTCCCTCACGGAACCACTCCACCCGCACCAGCCAGGGGTCATCCGACTTCCCGTAGCGGATGGCGTTGGTCACCAGCTCCGAGATCATCAGCGTGCAGTCATCGATCGAGCAGGCCGGGTTGTACGGAGCGATGAACTTCCGGAACCAGCGCCGAGCCCGGGGTACGGACTCAGGTTCTGGATGCAAGATCATCGCTCCGAGCCGCGGTGAGTCCTGGCAGGGGTATCGGTCGATGGTGTAGGCCATGCGTGCTCACTCCTTGCCGCTGCCGTCGCAGTCGAGGCAGCGCCGCTTCGACGTGGCACGGTTGCGGTCATTGGCCGTGGAGAGCGCAAGCGCCGTTCGGGAGCCGACGCGCTTCCACCCACGCCCCCGACACCCCCGGCAAGCTAACCGCGCACCCTGCTCCGGCCGCCGACTCGTCACGTCGTGCCCCCTTCTCATCCAAGTGGCCTTAGCCACTTCCTGGATAGTGGCATTGGCCACTTCGAGAGTGCAAGCGGTTCGCCGCAACTGGCGAGTCGTCAGGTGAGCGGATAGCCCTGCTCGAACGCCCAGCGATGCGGCGGGTAGGTGGCTTCGGCGAACTCCAGAGGCTGGTCCTGGAGATCGAAGACGACGTGATGGACGATGAGGACCGCGGATCCCGGCTCCAACCGCAGGTCGGCCGTCTCCTCGTCCGTGGCGGCCCGAGCGCACATGCGGTCTTCCGCGTAACTGCCCTGCCGCCCCGTCATCCTCTCGACGTACATGAGCGTCCCTTCCTGGATCCGCTCGGGATCCGTGAGCCTGGGCGCGCGCTGGCCGACGTCCGGAGCGAACCATGAGGTGGACAGCGTGATCGGACCGTCCTGGTTGTTCGTCACGCGCCGGCGGTGCACGGCTCGACGATCCTTCACCAGACCCAAGGCCTCAGCGACGTAATCCGGAGCCTCCAGCCAACCGGCCGAAGTGATTACCGCGTACTCCCCGGGCGTATAGATCTTCCCGGTCTGCCGGGCACGCCCGTACAACTCGCGTGCACGCCGGTTCACTTCGAGGCTACGCACGTACGTTCCCGAGCCCTGGCGCTTCTCGACCAGGCCCTGATGGCTCAGCGCTTCCAGTGACCGCGCGGCCGTGGGCCGGGACACCTTCCAGTTCGCGGCGAGCTGCCGTTCCGAGGGAACTTCGTCCCCCGGCCGCAGGTCACCCCGAAGAATCTGATCACGGATGTAGTGGGCGATCTGGAGATACTTCGGCTGAGCCTCTTCGATCTGAGGCATCTCCCCTCCTTGTCCAACTGGCTATGGCCTTTGGCCACTATAGGGTGAGTGGCCAACCTGTGAACCCGTAGTCTGATCGCATGACGCGGTTGATCGTCGCAGCAGGAGGAGGGGGCGACGCAGTCGCCGCCGCAATGCTTCACGCCGCCCTCTACGGCGACGAGGACCAGGCGGTGATCCTCACGTACGCCTGGGATCGCCTCCTGATTGACCCGCTACCGGGCCCGCGGCGAGCCGCCGACTTCACCGGCCTGGAACGCCTCACCCCGGCCGTCTGGACAGTGCCGGCGCAGGCCCGCCCGATCGCGCCCGCAGGCTCCACACTCCCCCGACTCGCAGCAGAGCTCCCGCACACCTTCGCACTGCTCGACCCCTACCAGGGAGCAGAAGGCCTCACCCACCAACTCGAAGACCTCGTGAGCCACTTGGCGCCCGAGTCCATCGACCTGCTGGACGTGGGCGGGGACGTCCTCGCGCGGGGCGACGAGCCGACACTGAAGAGTCCACTCGCCGACGCCCTCGCTCTGGCAGCGTGCTGCCAGGTGAACGCGCCTGTGCGACTCCTCGTTGCGGGTCCGGGCCTGGACGGCGAGCTTCTGCCGGAAGATTTGGCCACCGCGCTGGGCCCCGTCGTCCACACCTTCACCGCGAGCGACGCGGATGTGATCAGCCCAGTTCTGGAGTGGCACCCATCCGAAGCAACCGCGCTCCTCGTGGCCACGGCCCGAGGCGTGCGAGGCACGTGCGAGATCCGAGACGCAGGACTCCCCGTGTCGCTCACGGACGAGAGCCCGACGGTGCACGAGGTCGACCTGGACGACGCCATCAGCCACAACCAACTGGCCCGAGCCATCATGGCGACCGCGCACCTGGACGAGGCCGAGGCCTACAGCCGCGAGATCTGCGGCCACTCGGAGATCGACTACGAGCGCAACAAGGCTCTGTGGCTCAAGGAGCAGCAGCCCACCAAGCTGGACCCGGCCGCAGTCTGGGCCCAGCTCGACCAGTTCGAGAGTGAAGCCCGCGCCCGCGGGGTCACCCACACGACGTTTCGCCGCATCACCGAGGCCTTGAACTTCAGCGGCTTGCAGCGCGGCGACTTGCGGCAGCTCCTCATCAACAGCCGGCCGGAACAGTACGACGTACCCCTATGGTGCATCGCAGATGCAACCTGAGTAACAACTTTCTTTACGGGTTCAAGGTGGCTCGCTCCGCTCACCGCGGGGGGGGGGGGCCCCCGCCCGCGGCGGCGGCGGGGGGGCCCCCCCGCCCCCCCG
>NZ_JBFBCG010000185.1:0-3948 GCF_040683105.1 Streptomyces sp. NPDC051020
GGCCGAGAGGCCGACCGGCTTTCGGCCCGCCCGTCGTGACCACCCGGGGCGCACCCCGACCCCCCGGCACAGGGGGGCGCGGCCCGCCCGTCGGAAGCAGGCGGCAGCACGGCCCGCCGGTCAGGACCACTGCATCTCCAGCAGTGACCGGATCTCCTCTGCGGCCGAACGCAGTTCCGCGAGGAAAATCCGCAGCAGCGGGTTGCGGTTGGTGGGCCGGGTGGCGACCCCGATGCGCCGGTGCAGTTGGGGGTGGTCCAGCCGGCAGACGTGCACGCCCGTGGTGTCGCCGAGCCCGAGAGCCGGGACGAGCGCGATACCCATGCCCGCGCGCGCCAGGTTGATCGTGACCTGGTAATGATCGCTGCGGCAGCGGACCCGGGGCCGGAACCCCTCCGCCGCACACGCGCGCTCAAGAACCGGCTCGCCTGTGTGGCCGCCGTGCGTGCCGATCCAGCTCTCCCCCTCCAGGACGGCGAGCCGAACCGCGCTGCACCGCCCGAGACGGTGCCGCAGGGGGAGAACCACCAGTTGCGGCTCGTCGAAGAACATCTCCACGCTCACGGTCGCCTGCCGGCACCAGGGGTCCATCGGATGCTCGAAGACGACCGCGGCATCCAGGCGGCCCGCCTCCAGATCGGGCACCAGCTCGTGCGGCTGCCCCAGGATCAGCTCCAGTTCGACCTGGGGCCGCTTCGCCGCGAACGCAGACAGCGCCCGGGGGAGCAGCTCAAGGCCCGAGGACGCGAAGAAGCCCAGCCTGAGGAGACCGGCCTCGCCTTCGGAGTGCGCCCGCAGGTCGTCCTGTGCGACGGCCATCAGGTCGGCGACGGCCTGCGCGTGCTCGGCCAGTCGCACACCGGCTGCCGTCAGCCGCAGGCTCTGCGGCTGACGTTCCACCAACGCCACCCCGAGCTCCTGCTCCAGCCGGGCGAGTTGGTGCGAGATCGCGGACGGGCTCAGATGCAGCGCCCGGGCCGCGGCCACGATGGTGCCGGTGCGGGCTATTTCCAGCAGGACGAGCAGGCGGGCACTGTTCAGCATCGGGTCAGGTTAGGCCCTGCCGACGCACTGCGTCGCCACGGCACCGGACCGCACCATCGCCGCACGCGCCAGGTGCCCGGCGTCCTCGTCCACGTCCAGACGCAGCAGGTCCTCTTCGGACTCGCGGCGCACCACGGTGCGGGCAAGGCCATTCGTCACGAAGACGACAGCAGGGCGTGGCAACTTGTTGTAGTTGGAGGCCATGGCGTATCCGTAGGCGCCGGTGACCGGCGTGGCCAGAAGGTCTCCCACACCCACATCGGCGGGCAGTGCGGCGGTGTCGACGATCACGTCGCCGCTCTCGCAGTGCTTGCCGACCAGCCGTGCCCGCAACGGTCGAGGCGCGCGCGGGCAGCGCGGCAGGAACGCCTCGTACCGGCTGCCGTACAGCGCGGGACGCAGATTGTCGCTCATACCGCCATCGACACTGACGTAGGTCCGCACGCCCGCGATGCGCTTGATCGTGCCCACCCGGTAGAGGGTCAGCCCCGCGCGGGCGGCGATGGACCGGCCGGGCTCCACGGTCACCTCGTCGCCCCAGCCCGCGTCACGCACCGAGGTGCGCACCCGGGCCGCCCAGTCAGCGAACGACGGTGGGGTCTGCCCCGCCTCGTAGGCGACGCCCAGGCCGCCGCCGACGGTGAGCCGGCGCACCCGTGACTCCACCGCGAACCGTGCGACGGCCGCGGCGCCCGCCGCGAGTTCCGCCGTGTCCAGGACCTGGGAACCCACATGTGCGTGGACGCCCTCCAGGATCATCGCCGAGGAGCCGAAGGCCCGCCGCACGGCGGCCGAGGCGGTTCCGCCGACGAGGCCGAAGCCGAACTTCGAGTCGTTGCCACCGGTCCGGATGGCCTCGTGAGCGCCGGCGGCGACACCGGGCGCCACGCGCAACTGCACCCGGGCCGGCGGCAGGTGTTCCTCGGCCCACAGGCGCTCAATGCGGTCCATCTCGTCGAAACTGTCGACCACCACGTGTCGCACCCCGGCGGTCATGGCCGTGCGCAGCTCCGCCTCGTCCTTGTTGTTCCCGTGCAGCACGATCCGCCCGGCCGGCACACCCGCGTGCAGCGCGACCCGTAGCTCGCCGCCGGAGGCGACATCGAGCAACATCCCCTCTTCATGGGCCAGTCGAGCCATAGCCGTGCACAGAAACGCCTTGGAGGCGTAGGCGACATTGTCCCGGCCGAAGGCGGCGACCGCCTCCCGGCAACTTCGGCGCAGATGCTCCTCGTCGTACACGAAGAGGGGTGTTCCGAAGCGCTGTGCCAGGTCGGCGAGCAGGACCCCTCCGACGGCCAGCCCTTCTGGACGGACCTCGGACGTGTAGGGCAGCAGACCCGTTTCGATGGCTGACGTCATGCGTTCCTCCCCGGAAGCCGGCTCGCAGCCATCCTGCGGCCTGCACGGGGGGTCACAAAAGCGCATTCTTCTATGGCTGAGCCTCATGGAATTCGATGCTCGCGCCGTTCGATGGGCCATGGCGATGCATCGACGCCCCGCCTGGAGCCCGATGCCGTCGGCCGGAGGCACTCCCAGGGGCGGCCCCGGAGGGGTACCGGGTCACGAGCAGCATCCCTGATCAACATGTGGGCCGGGATGCCGGTACCGGCGTCCCGGCACAAGCCGTTATCCGCCGAGCCCCGCAGCCACGCCCCCTTCTCCTTCCCCCGCTCCCTCGCCGCGCGCGAGAGAACGAATGACTCGGGCCGGATTTCCCACCGCCAGCACGCCGGACGGCAGGTCCTTGGTGACGACGGATCCTGCACCGACAACGGTGTCCGACCCGATGGTCACGCCGGGACACACGATCACGCCTCCGCCGAGCCAGACGTTGTCCCCGATCGTCACGGGGTCCGCCTTCTCCCAGCCTGCCCTGCGGCGCTCGATGTCCAGTTCGTGACTCCTCCACCCCCTGAAGGGGGTAGCTTCTCGCTATGCCGGTTGGGCTTCGCGACGGGCCAGCCCGGCCCGTAGAACGTTCAGGGCGCCCACTGTGTCGGCGTGCGCCATGTGGCCGCACACGGTGCAGTGGAACTTCTCCTGGGTGGGCCGGTTCTCCTTGGCGGTGTGGCCGCATGCGGGGCACCGCCGGGAGGTGTTGCGGGGGTCCACGGCCATCACTTCCCGTCCGGCGCTTTCAGCCTTGGCGGTCAAGATCGCGAGGAACACCCCCCCAACCGGCATCATTGATCGAACGGTTCAGCCCGGCTTTGCCCGCGGCCCCGTTGGGCAGGAAGCCGCCCGGCTGATCAGGGTCGGGCTTCGGTGCGGGGGCCCGGCTCATGTTGCGGATCTTGAGATCTTCGTGCGCGATGAAGTCATGTTCGCGTACGAGATCGAGCGCGGTCTTGTGCGCGTGGTCCAGGCGCCGGCGGCGGACCTTGCGATGCAGGACGGCGACCTTCTCCACGGCCCTGCGGCGGCGCTTGCTGCCGCGCTTGCACCGACTGAGCGCCCGCTGCGCCGCTTCAAGCTTCGCGGCGGCCTTGCGGCCGTGACGCGGGCTGGGCACGAACTGACCATGCGAGTCGGCGAGGAAGTTGGCAATGCCCAGGTCGATACCGACCACACTGCCAGTTGCGGGCAGCGGCTCGGGCTGATCCTGCTCGGCGGTCAGCACGACGAACCACTTACGGCCCTCGCGCTTGACCGAGACGGTCTTGACCTTGCCGGCCACGGGCCGGTGCTGGTTGACCTTGACATGCCCGACGCCCTGGAAGCGGACGCGGGTGACCCGGTCGTGCGGGGTCGAGTCCCACCGGACCCCGTCCCCGTCCTTCGGGAACTCCACCGTGTCGAACCAGCCCACCGAGCGAAAGCGCGGATAGCCGGGCGTCTGGCCGGACTTGATCCGGCGGAAGAACGCGGCGAACGCTTTGTCCAGCCGGCGCAGCGTCGCCT
>NZ_JBFBCG010000186.1:0-3811 GCF_040683105.1 Streptomyces sp. NPDC051020
GAGGACGGCTGAGAGGCCGAGGCGCAATGCGGAGCCGCTCGACCTGACGGCTTGTCAACACGTCTTCGCGACACGCCGACCGCACCCCGCCTCGAACTCGCGGTGGGCGAGGAGGATCGATTCGCAGACTGGAGCTCGACGGTTGGGCGGGACATCTTCCCCATCGGTGAGCTCGACGAGGGCCGGTTTTTCCTCGGTATCGACGAGACCGGCGAGATCTACCTGATCGAGACCTGGGTAGCGACGTTCGGCCCGGTCCGGGAAGCGCTGGAGAAGCTCGTCCTGGGCGTATCCCCACGGCGCATCGGTTGAGGTAAGTCAACGTCGCATGTCGCGCAACAGCAGTGTTGCTCTGAACCAGGGTCTTCCAGTGCTTGTCAGGGCATGTGCTGCGGCTGCCGCGGCATGGCTCGGATCTTGGCCGCGTCAGCGTCTCGGCCTGAGAGGGCAGCGTTCTCCAGGGACAGCAGGTTCAAGGTGGTCGCGTAGAGCTGAAGACGCGCTTCCAAGATCCTGCAGTGGGCCTGCAGCTCCTTGTGCTTCTTCTTCAGCTCCTCGAAGGCGTCCGAGGAATGGACGTTCGAAGTCCTCTTCGTCTCCAGCTCGATGGCCTTGGTCTGAAAGAGCTGTCGGAGATCGGCATGCTGGTGAGTCAGATGCCAGCGTTTGACGTTTGCTTCAATAGCCAACTGAGAGACGTTGAGCCGTCCGTTCGACCGCTGAGGGGTGCCGGCGAAGAGCCGGTTCATCGCGCCGATGATTGCCCGACGAGTTGGGTCCTGCTCGTTGTCGAGCGGAATGCTGTTCACGTGCTCGTCACCCCTCGCTCATGGTTGCTGATGATCGACATGAGGCGGTCGAGTTCACGCCGCTCGCGTTCGTGGCGGATGGGTGGTGTCAATCCCCCGGAAACGTAGAGGCCTTCCTTATGCGGCTTGGTCCTTCTGATGGTGGTTCTCGCGTGCTTCGCTGATGGTGCGTTCGAACTCGATGGGCGGCAGGCCGGCGGCCCCGCTGTGTCGGCGGCGCGGGTTGTAGAAGTCCGTGATCCAGGTGGCGATCTTCAGCCGGGCCTCGGTGCGGGTGGCGAAGTGGTGCCGGTGGATGTACTCGACCTTGATCAGCGAGTTGAAGGACTCGGCAGCGGCGTTGTCCAGGGCTGATCCAACTCGTCCCATGGACTGCACCACGCCCAGCCGGTCGCACAGGCTGTTGTACGCCTCGCTCGTGTACTCACTTCCCCTGTCGGAATGGAAGATCACGCCGTCGACCTGGCCGCCGCGGGTCGCGGCTGCCATGTTCAGCGACGCTCCCACCAGGGCCGCGTCGTGGTGCGCGCCCATCGCGTAGCCGAGCAGGCGGCGGGAGAAGAGGTCCAGGACGGTGGCGAGGTAGAGCTTGCCCTCGCCGGTCTCGATCTCGGTCATGTCGCCGACCCACAACACGTCGGGCGCGACGGCATCGAACCGGCGATGCACCAGGTCAGGGGCTGCTCGGCGCTTGCCCTGCCGGGTCAGTGAGCGCCTTCGGCGCGGCGGCCTGCGACCCTGCAGGCCCAGGTCGGCCATGATGTCGGCAACGGTGTTCACCGAGACCTGCCAGCCCTCGGCCCACAGGTCCAGCGTGATCCGCGGCGAGCCGTAGGTGTCGCCGGACGCGCGGAAGAAGTGCGTGATCCTCTCCTCCAGCCGCGCCCTCCTGACCTCGCGCTTGGTGGGCTCGGCCGGGCGGCGGCGCCACTTGTAGAACCACGCCTCTGACACGCCCAGGGCACGGCAGGCGACGGTGTGCGGGATGCCGTACTCGGTCCTCTGGTCGCTGATCACCCCGACGAGTACCGCCGGGTCCCCCTCAGCTACTTCACCCACAGGACCATGCAGCGTTTGAGGACGTCACGCTCCATCTCCAGCTCCTTGATCCGCTTGTTCTTCTCCGCGTCCTGCCGCCGCAGCCGGGCCAGCTCCTCACGCTCGGGCACGGAAAGCGTCCCGTCCCCGCCGGCCTTCTTCGCCCGCGACACCCACGTGCTCAGGGTCGTTTCGTTGATCCCCAGGTCCCTCGCGACCTGCCCGATCGGCCTGCCGGTCTCGGCAACGATCCGCACAGCCCCCTCACGGAACTCCGCGTCGAACTTCCGTCTCTTCTCCGCCATGACTCCCAACTTCCCCTGCAGTCAGGGCCTCTACGCTACGAGGGGAAGGTCACCATCCGCATCCCCTTCACCCGCTCATAGCGGCCCGCAGCGCGGGCTCGCCGCACCGCCGCCGCCCGGGGGCCCTCGATGTAGGAGAGCACCCCCTTCATCGCCGAACGGGGCGTCCAGTACGGATGCCCGTATCCTCCCTTGGCACAGGCGTCCGCGAGCTGGCAGGTGAAGTAGCCGCGCCGGCGGTCATACGCCGGCAGCTCGGGCAGGACAACGCTCGCCCACTCCGAGACGCGAAGACCATTGCCGAAGAGGCCCTCGCAGAACGCCGCGTCCCGCTGTTCGTTCCGGCCCCGCCACCACGCATCGGGACGTCCGGACAGATCCATGCCGCGGACGCCCAGGTCGAGCCACCGCTTGAAGCCGCCGGGATCGAGCCACTTCACGTCCTCTCGGCGTGTTGCCCTGGGTGCGTCGAAGTCTTCGAAGGGGTTGGCAGTTCCGAAGTTCTTGCGTGTCCATCTGTAGAACTTCTGCAGGGCCGCGAGATCTCTCGAGAACGAGTTGCTCTGCACCCGGTCCGAGTTCTCGGGATCGGTCACGCGCCAGAAGAAGAACTCCTCCGCGTCGCTCTCCTGCGCGTCCCACCAGTTCACACCGAGCGCGAGCAGGAAGTTCAACCACACCCCGACCGAGTAGGTGTAGTCCCGCTGCGAGCGCTCTTTGAGGTTGCGCCACTTCGCCGACCCAAGACAGGCGTTCACCCGCAGATCCGGGCGGCCATCCGGGCCGATCAGAAACCGCTGACCGTCCCGAACACCCCGGGCCCTCGCCCAGGAATCCAGGTCCGGAGCGATGCCAGTCACCAGATCAGCGAGCTCGCTGTAAGACCTGCCGAGGCTGAAGCGGTGCACCTGCCAGCACTGAGCATCGCTGTCGGCATCCATCACAAGGACTTCAACGACCCCATGCAACAACAGTCACCGGCGCTGGAAAGCGGCTCGGCCAACAGGCAAAACCCTCTCAGCAACAACAGCCACTGGATACAGAACGGCGTCAGCCGCGCGCATCAGTGTCGGCAGGTCGGTGGTGCCGATCGCGGCCGGGGTGGCGGCACCGAGGGAAACCGTGAGTGGCAGCCGTCCGTTGCCGTAGGGGATGGGGCGGGTCATGAGGCGGGCCAGGTGCTCCAGGCGCAGCTCCTGGTGGCGGGGTTCGATGTGGGCGAGGGCGGCGAACTCGTCGCCTCCGAGGCGGCCTGCGACACCGTGGCGTCCGGCCCATTCGGTCAGTCGGCTGCCGATCGCGGCGAGTGCGGTGTCACCGGCGGCGTGTCCGTGGCGGTCGTTGAGCTGTTTGAAGTGGTCTGCGTCTGCGAGGACCAGGACCACTTCGTCCGGGTGACGCTCGAGGAGTCGCTGAGCGCGGTCGGTGAACTCCTCGCGGCGCCATGTGCTGGTGAGCGGGTCGCGCCGGGCCTGGACGAGGCGGCGGCGCAGGACGGTGGTGTGCAGCGTCCATCCGGCCAGCGGCACGGCGACAGCGGTGATGTGGAGCGTCTTCCTCGTTAAGAGCCTGTCGGGTGGCTGATCATGCGTGATGCGTGACGGTCGTGATCTGCCTTCCGGGCATGGCGACGGCCCCGGAATGATCACGTGGTGTGTG
>NZ_JBFBCG010000187.1:0-3774 GCF_040683105.1 Streptomyces sp. NPDC051020
AAGAAGCGCCGGGCCGCGGCCTTGTCCCTTCGGCCCTGGACCAGGATGTCGAGCACGTTGCCGTCGGCGTCGACGGCCCGCCACAGGTACTTCAGTTCGCCGTTGATCTTCACGAAGATCTCGTCCAGGTGCCCCTTGTCGCCCGGCCGCACACGCCGGCGGCGCAGGCCGTTGGCGTAGGCCTGCCCGAACTTCGCGCACCAGCGGCGGACGGTCTCGTGGGAGACGAGCACGCCGCGCTCGAGCATCAGCTCCTCGACCTCGCGGAAGCTGAGCGGGAAGCGGAAGTACAGCCACACGCAGTGGGAGATGATCTCCACCGGGTACCGGTGGCCCTTGTACGACGGCGACGCGGACGACACGAGCGAACCCCTCCCCGGCACGACCAACCACAAGATCATCCCACGCCGGCCAGCCAACGTGACAATGCCCATCCATGCGCTGGCCCAAGAAAGCAGCCGTAGCATCGAGAGGCTTACAAGCACTCTCCCCACCCACAGCGGCCGTATTGAAGCGCTCCTCTTGGAAGGGTTCAGCAATTCGCAAGCCACCAACGCCGTACTGGCAATAAGCAGTTTGCACCGTGGCGACGATGCCCGAACCGCACAAAGCCTGCACAAGATGCTCCAGAACGACCCACGGAAAGCCGTCGAGCTACTCACCTACTTCCGTGGCCCACGGGCCTACACGCTGAGGATTGCCGGCTACCAGGGCAAGGCATTCGACCTCACCGAACAACTGGTCGTCGCCATCCACAATGCTGTGCCGACGTTCGCCGATCACATAGCCCGCCACGACCCCGACTTCCCGAAGCTGCCCACGACCGTCCGCACCGCATGGACGACAGCTGCTACGCCGCCACAGCCCACGGGCAGCCGGGTCGCACGATGGTGGCGCGCCCGCACCGGCCGCACCCCCGCCGGATGACGCACCCCGTACAGCCGCTCTTTGTGTCGAACTGGCAAGGCTGTGCTGCCGCATCTCTCAATTGCGCCGCGACGAACCAGCAGTGTTCGGTCTCGTTCACGGGTGGAATCGGACCGGCCGCCCGGTGTCGGCCATGGGTCAGGTCCCCTCGGCGTCGAGGCGTGGCCTCTGCTGGCCCCAGGGCGCTGGTATCGTCCCCGCATGGATCTCGCTCAGGCCCCGGCCCTCTGCGCACCTTTGACGGTGGCGGAGCACCGCCAGGTGCAGCGCGCTGCGGCGGCCGACGGACAGAGTGTTGAAGAGTTCGTACGGCCGCGGTCCTCGACGCCGCCACAGGCCCCTTCCGCGACACACTCGAGGCAGCCGTCGACACCGTGGCCGACCGAAATTCAGCACAACTACGCGTCTGCGTGACCCCGCGCAAGAGCGCCGCCGAACGACTCGCGGCCGACATCGCGCAACTCGCCGTGCACCGGCCGACAGTTCCGTGGGGTGCTGACTACCAGCGCAGGCCCATTGGCGGGCCCATGGTCTGCCAGGACTCTGGCCGCTACTGGACCGCTCGCCACGACATGCCCCACCGGGGCCCGCAACGGCCCTTCCACGGGCCGCTCACCGAGATGTGGACGCTCCCGGGCCGGGTGCCGCGCTGGTACGTGTGGTGGCGCCTGTGGGGCGAGCAGAACGGGACGTGCTCCACCTGCCCGGGTCCGGCCGAAGTCGTTGATCATTGCCACACCACGGGACTTGTTCGCGGGCTGCTCTGCTACGACTGCAACCATCACGAGGCGCTGCACGCCACCCGGGTCGCGCTCGGCCTCCATGCTGAACAGTGCTGGTTTCAGAAGTATTGGGACCAGCCGCCCGCCACCCGCTTTTCCTGGTACTGGCCGTACGAGAACCGCTCAACGACGCCCAGCTTCCTGACCGAGCTGCCCGCATGGGCCATCGGCCGGACAGCGCCGTGCCCCTGGTGTTCCCGTAGCTGCGTCGTGGTGGCCCGGGGCGCTCTCGCCGCCGGCGTGTTCCTACCGCGCCGGCGGCCGGAACCCCGTACAGCGCCGCCCCGTTTCGGACTTGCACTCATCACCGGGTGGCTGGACCGGCAGGGCAGCCAGAAGGGCCCGGCATCGACGGGGGTGCGATGCCAGGCCCTTCGGACACAGTAGCGGCAGGACGGGCAAGGGTGGGGGAACTGGGCCTGCCGCATAGCCCGCCAAGCGGGACGTCGCGATGGGGGTGGTGTTCCGCCAGAGGGGGATGGTAGACCGCGGCACACGCGGGAGAGTCATCAGCGAGGCGTGTGACGCTCCGGCCGGCAGCGCCGCGGTTGCCCGCCGGGGTGGTTCAGACGCTCTTCCATCCGTCGCGGAAGGCGGTCTGGGCCTGCCATGTGGTGCGGCTGCGGTCTGCGTGGAGCAGGCGCCAGGCGGTGATCTCGGTATCTCGCAGCCACAGGCAGTTGCCTGGACAGACTGGTAACAGATGTTACCATGTGGGGTATGGCCAAGACACAGCTGGGCGCACGCGTGAATGAGGACGTCGCGGAACTCGCGAAGAAGCGCGCCGCCGACCTCGGACTGAGCATCGGGGACTACCTCGCCCGCCTCGTGCAGGACGACGCCAGCGGCCTGCGCGCCCGCGCGGTGGACGCTGCCGCCCGCTTCCTGTCCGAGCACCAGACGGTCTTCGACGAGGCCGAGGATGCCCAGCAGACGCCTCCGGGAGTGCGCGCCGCGTGATGGAACTGCACATCGACGTGCCCTGGATCCTGCAGGTCGCCGAGGTGGCCGGTGCGGACGATCCCGCCCCCGACGACTACGGTGTCCCCGTCGCGGCTGTCGCCCGCCACCGGGCCGAGCTCTTTGAGCAGCCCGTCTACGACGGCCCCTACGCCAAAGCCGCAGCACTCGTGCACAACCTCGGCCGGTGCCGCTGGCTCGAGCGCTCCAACCTCGCTGTGGCCGCCGCCACCGGCGTCATGTATCTCGAAGCCGCCGGTATCTCCGTGAAGCCCACTCGCGACGACGCCATCGCTCTCAAAGACCTTCTCCTCGATTCCGCCTGCACTGCCGCGAGGATCGCCACGCTGCTGCGGACCTGGCCCACCACCACCTGACGCTCGAAGGGCACTCTTGGCCGAGTCCGGCGAGCGCGGCGCGCACCGCCTCGGCGGCGTCCGGCCCGCTCGCGCACATCGCTGCCCCGCATGTCGAGGGTTTCGTTGAGTTCCATGGCGAGTCTGGTGGGCAGGTGGAGGGGCTGGGAACGGCCTGGTGGCGAGGAGGGCAGCGACCGGCACGGCGCACGGGCTCCGCCTTTATCGCCCGGCCACCTGCACATCCAGGCAGGAGCCACAGTGGTGCTGCACCCGGACGCCCGCTGGCGGTGGGCCGCGGCCCAGCCCGTGTTCGACCCCGTGGCCCGGGCCGTGGACTTCACCGCTCAGCAGGCGGCTCAGGAAGAACGGCGCCAGGCCTACCGTGCGGTGACAGCCGCTGCCGCGCGTGTCCACCAGGCTTACCGCGGCTGAGAGGCGTCGAAGCAGAGGAGCGCCGGGACCACCTGCAGCGCAAGCGGATCGAGACGTGCGCGGCCACGATGTCGGCGCTGGTGCGCCGGATCATGCTGCTAGTAGGGCTTTGTTAGGTACCCCGGATGATCAAGCAGGAGTAGGGTTGTGATCTTCTTTCAGGTGTGACACCTGAGGAGATGGAAGAGGTCCGTCCGCGCCTGGAGGCGTTCGCGGCCGAGATGCTCGGCTCGCTGGCCCGTCGGGACCAGCGGGCCAAGGGTGAGCTGTATCTGCGTGGGCTGATGCTGGACGGCAAGCGCAAGTCCATGCAG
>NZ_JBFBCG010000188.1:0-3613 GCF_040683105.1 Streptomyces sp. NPDC051020
GAGGGCTGGACCGCCGTGGTGCAGGACGTGGTGTTGGGGGAGGAGTTGGCCGCGTACGTCGGTCTCGTACGGACCCGGCCGCTGTACGTCGTCGTCCTCGCCCCCGAGTCGCGAGCCGTTGCCGCGCGGGAGGCCGGGCGGGGCAAGAACGGTTACGGGGCCGGGTGGACGGTCGAGTCGTTGGACCGGGTGCTGCGGGAGGAGACACCGCGGATCGGGCTTTGGCTGGACACGACCGGGCAGAGCGTGGAGCAGACGGTCGACACGGTCCTCACGGAGCTCGGCCGGGCGCGGGTGGTGGGAGCGGCGGAGAGCTGAAGCGGCTGGACGGTTAACATATTCGGAACGAATGTCTTATTTGATAATAGTTCCTCTATAGTTGGTGCGGTAAGGCACCACGAGGAGGAGTCAGCCGCATGAGCAATCTGTTCGTCATCGCCTACGACGATCTCGCCACCGCAGACCAGGTCCGGGACAAGCTGCTGTCCATGAACCGCGAGCACCTTGTCGAACTGGAGGACGTCGTCGTCGTCGAACGGCGTGCGAAGGACGGCAAGATCAAGCTGCATCAGGCCGTCAACCACGTGGGTGCCGGTGCCGCGGGCGGCGCGCTGTGGGGGAGCGTCATCGGGCTGCTCTTCCTCGTGCCGTTCCTCGGTGCCGCGGTGGGCGCCGCAGCCGGCGCCGCCGGAGGGTCCGTCGTCGACACCGGTGTCAACGACGACTTCATGAAGGAGCTGAGCACCAATCTCCGGCCCGGCGCCGCCGCCGTCTTCGTGCTCGTCAAGACGTCCGTCCGCGACAAGGTCGTCCCCGAGATCGTCAAGTTCGGCGGTCAGCTCGTGCAGACCTCGCTCAGCAACGAGGACGAGGCGCAGCTGCGGGAAATGATGAAGGAAGCGCTCAAGGACGAGACGACGATCGCCTCCTGATCTCCGGACCGTACGAGAGAAGGCGACCACCCTGCGCCGTGCGCAGGGTGGTCGCCTTTCGTATGTGGGGACCTGGTGCGGATTCGAATCGTTAGAAATCGCCGTGAGTGACCCCGGGTTCGACCCGGCTCTGCGCGGGAAGCTGCGCAATGCGACTGCCATGCCGCGTTCACCATCGGCTTTGCGGTCCTACGACCAACGGACGGGCGGCGGACCACCTCACGACAGGGGCCAGATGAGATCTTGCCCCTTACTCTTGGGCTCATGAGTGCCCTGGAACCGCGTGACAACGTCGGTGTCTCGCCCCTGTCGCCGCTGAATCCGTAGGGGTGCTCGGGCGGACCTATCGGGCGCTGAGTATCGGCATCGTCTCCGTCGTGTTCCTGATCGCGTTCGAGGCGACCGCCGTGGAGACCGCGATGCCGGTCGCCGCCCGTGAGCTGCGTGGCATTCCGTTGTACGCGTTCGCTTTCTCCGCGTACTTCACGACCAGCCTCTTCGCCATGGTGCTTTCGGGGTAGTGGGCGGACCGGCGCGGGCCGCTGGCGCCGCTCGCCACCGGGATCGGTGCCTTCGGGGCCGGTCTGCTGCTGTCGGGGACGGCGGGCAGCATGTGGATGTTCATCGCCGGGCGGGCCGTGCAGGGGCTCGGTGGCGGGCTGGTGATCGTGGCGTTGTACGTGGTGATCAGCCGGGCCTATCCGGAGCACCTGCGGCCGGCGATCATGGCCGCTTTCGCCGCGAGCTGGGTCGTCCCGTCCGTCGTCGGGCCGCTCGCCTCCGGCAGCGTGACCGAGCATCTGGGCTGGCGCTGGGTCTTCGTCGGGATTCCGGTTCTGGTGGGGCCGGCGGCCATGGGCCGGGTACGTCGAAGTCATCCGAGATGAGGGTGTGATCCGGTTGTGCGGCCCCACCTGTGCCCGCCTCACCGCTCCTCCGGGGCCAACTGCGCCATCACCAGCCCGTACAGCAGTTCCACGTCCACGAACTCCCCTTCCTTTGGCGGCCCGTACCGCCAGCTCAGTGGATACGTGTTGCCGTCGGGTGCGGGGATTCCCACGTACTGGTCACGGGCGGCCGGCCCGAAGCACCTGGCACCCGGCGGCCAGTCGTGCTCCTTGCTCGACCCGGGCGGGATCAGGAAGTACATCCATCGGCCGCCCGCGATCTCCCGTACGACCGGGCCCGGTTCGCCCTCGGTGAGGGTTCCGAGGTGGTGCAGCACTGCGTCGCCCCGTACGCCGCGCAGCCGGATGGCGTCGAAGTGGATGCCGGTCAGGTGGAGGTGGAGTCCGGCGGACGGTACCCAATCGGGGTGCTTCTTGCTCGTCATGACTATGAGGATTCCCTTGGCTGCGTAGCGTGACCAGAAGGGCGCGATCCACATCGACGGGATGTAGGGAGGGTGGTGATGGCTGTGGGGACCAGTGGTGAGCCGTCGCAGGTGCGGAGGCTTGTGGGGGACCTGATACGTATTCATCGGGTACGGGCGGGGTTCACGCAGAAGGACGCTGCGGACCAGTTGTTGATCTCGGAGTCGCTGATGGGAGCGGTTGAGCGAGCGGAGCGCATTCCGACGCTGGAGCTGCTGGCCGACGCGGACGGGGTGTTCGTCGCGGGCGGTGCGTTGAAGGCGTGCATCGAGCTGATCGACGAGGAGAAGTACCCGGCGAAGTTCCTGGACTGGGCGCGGCTGGAACGGCAGGCACGGGTCATCAGCGCGTACGAGACGATGCTGATTCCGGGGCTGCTCCAGACGGAGGCGTACGCGTACGCCCTGTACCGGGCACGCAAACCCGCGTACACCGAGGACGAGATCGTCCGGCACGTCGAGGCGCGGCTGGAACGGCAGACGGTGCTGATGCGCACGCCTCCGCCGTACGTCGGGTTCGTCATCGAGGAGTCGATCCTGGACCGGACGCTCGGCGGCGCGGAGGTGCTGAAGGAGCAGTTGCTGCATCTGCTGGAGTGCATGGGGCGGATGAACCACCTCACGGTGCAGGTCATGCCGTCGGATCAGCACACGCACGCGGGCTTGAACGGGCCGATGCAGTTGATGTGTACGGCGGAAGGCCGCAATCTGGTGTTCGCGGAGAGCCAGGGCGGCGATAGGTTGATCGCCAGGCCGGAACAGGTGGGTGACACGTTCGACCTCTTCGGCATCCTGCGGGCGCAGGCGCTCAACCCCTGGAAGTCGGCGGAGATCATCGAAACGAAGGCGAGGCAACTGTGACCACCGGGCCCGAGCTCTTCTGGTTCAAGTCCAGCTACAGCAACAACGAGGGCGGCGCCTGCGTCGAAGTCGCCTACGACTGGCGCAAGTCCAGCTACAGCGGCAACGAGGGCGAGGCGTGCGTGGAGGTTGCCACCTGCCCCCACACCGTCCACGTCCGCGACTCCAAGGTCGTCGACGGCCCCACCTTCGCCGTCGCCCCCGCCACCTGGACCGCCTTCCTGGCGGGCGCCGTCGCGGGCTGACCGCGATCGTGTTGCGAGCCGCTGATCCCGGCCCCGCCGTCGTCCTCATCACCGGCGTGATGGCCGCCGGGAAGTCCACTGTTGCCCAGGCCCTGGCCGAGCGGCTGCCGCGGGCCGTTCATGTGCGGGGGGACGTCTTCCGGCGGATGGTGGTGTCCGGGCGGGCCGAGATGGTGCCGGGGGCGTACGAGGAGGCCGTGGCG
>NZ_JBFBCG010000189.1:0-3569 GCF_040683105.1 Streptomyces sp. NPDC051020
CGACGCCATCATCGCCCTCGTCATGCTCACCCTCGCCGGCCCCCGCCCCACCCTTCCCGGACGCCAACCCGCCACAGAGTGACCCACTCATACGGAAAGCCAAAAATGGGCGAGAGAACCGATGGTCCGACTGCCAGGAGGCGAAGCATCGGAGCTTCACATTCCGCACTGCGGCACTTTGGCGCTATGCATCTGAGCGGAGCCATACTCCTGCTCACGTTCTTGGTGCCGCCGTTGTGGATGCTGGACGCCGGCTACGCGACTCCGCCAGGCAATCCCACCGCAGATTCTCCCTTCGTCCTCCTCCTTGCTGTGCCGCTGGCATGCGCGAGCTTCCATGTGATGGTGCAGATCCCGGCTGGGCTTTTGGGAGCCTGGCTGGGCAGAAGCCGCACGACACTGGTCAAGTATGGAAGCGCGGTCATGGTGGCAAGCGCACTGAGTTTGCTCGTGTTCTGGAGCCTGGGGTGGAACGCCTGGGGCAGCATCTTGCCAGTGTGGGCTGACGCCATGGTGCGCGGATCAATTGGTCTGGCCGGGTACATGTGGGTCATGCGAGCGCAGCCTGGATCCGTACGGCACGGCTAGGCACTGCCCCGCGGATCATGGGCGGAGCCATAAGCGGATTGCGGCTGCGGTGACCGTGCCGTGGAAGTGACCATCCCTCACACCCGTGGTGCACAAGGGCATGGCCGCGGACCTCGCCGTCCTCGACCGGGACCTGTTCGCCCCGGACACGGACGTGGCCGGCACCTGTTCGGTGCTCACTCCTGTCGCAGGAGAGGCGGTCCACACGGAGTGAACCCGGCCGACGGCGTCCGGGACCGTTCCGGTCGCCGTCAGGGAGCCCGGTCCTGCCGGTGAGGGCCGGTGGGAACAGGTGCGATGGCCTACCGCATAATCCTCAGGTGTCCGAGAGCCCGGTTCCGATACCGTCGGGGTCCGTCCCCGCAGACCTTCCCAACTGGCAGTCCGTCGACGCCGCGGCGTGGCGGAAGGCCGGCCTGGCGCCGTGGACGAGGCCGTTGTGGTCCGTTCTGGCACTGCTCGTCCCCCTGGTCGTGGCGATCGGCGTGGATCCGGAACCGGTGTGCAGCGATGCGGTTCCGTGCGGTCCGGACTGGGCCGGCATGGTGCAGGCGGGCCTGGCCGTGGGCCTGCTGTACTGGCTCGCCCGGCTTCCCGAACTCACCCTCGTCATCGCGCCGGTCCTGGCGGTCCTCGTGGCGTGGGAGCAGTTCCCCGCCCCCGGAGAGGTGTCCCGAGCCGCGAACATGGCGGTGATCGCGGTCCTCGCGCTCGGCTGGGCCGCGGCCTGGGCGCGGTCGGCCGCCCGGCGTGAGCAGCGGCGACTCGTGGAGCGGGCCGCCGCCGGGATAGGGCACCGGTTGCCCGAGCCCGTCGGCCCGCTGCGGCGGGGGATGATCCCCCTCGCAGCCGGTGCCATGCTGTGCGTCGTGGCCGCCGGCGCGATCTGCCTGGGCCTGAGCGGTGTGCGCGAAGACGAGCGCCATGCCGCTGAGGCGGAGCGCATCGCGGCCGAGGTGATCAGCCGGAACGACGTGTCGGTCCGTGTCCGCACCGACGACGCGCGGCGCATCACCGTCGACGCGGCGTTCCCCGAGGACTACACCGTCGGGACCACGGTGACGGTGCTGGAGGACGGACGGTGGCGGCGCCTGGCCGCCGAGCCGTACGACGCTTTCGGCTGGCAACTGCTGGCGCTGGCCGCCGGGCTGCCGGGCATCTCGCTGCTCACGACGGGCGTCCTGGCACGCCGCCGCAGTGCGGCGCTGCGCTGGGGACCGGTGCCGGCTCTGCGGGTGCTGGAGCGCGTCGATCTCAACGGACGGACCTGGGTCTACGCCGCCGACGACGCCTCTGGCAGCACCCCCCTCTTCAGCTGTCTCCTCGTGCAGGTGCTGCCCGACGAGGACCAGCCCGATGAGGGGGAGTACGACGAGGAGGACTGGGAGGGCGAGGACGCCCCGGTCTTCGACACGCGGCTGCACGACGCGGTCATGTTCGGCGCCCCGTGCGAAGGCAGCGAGCTGGTCTTCCTCACGGCCGACGGTGATGGGAACCCGGTGGTGACGCGCACCAGTGGGCCGGTCCGGTTGCCCAGGAGTGGCCCTGGCCCCCTGGCGCAGGCCCCGAACCTCGACGCGATCGAGGAACCCGCCGGCGCCAAGCCGCTGCCGGACGACCGTGTGGCAGAGGTGGCCGCGACCCTGACACCCACCGGCCAGCCGATGCGCTGGGGACCTGGCAAGGCGGCCAGGGCCGGCGGGCTGGCCTTCACGGCGTGCGCAGTGGTAGGGACCGAGTTCGTCACCGACACGCTGCTGGCGGACGGGTTCGGCTGGCACGTCCTCGGCTTCTTCGGACTGTTCATGCTGCTCAACCTGGCGGCCACCCTGCTCAACTGGCGGGTCACCGCGGACAGCGCGGGGCTGTGGCTGACCGGAGCCTGGAAGGTGCGGCATGTGCCGTGGGAACGGCTGCGGGGGGCCGCCTACACCCGTGAGGGCACGGTCGAGATCCGAGTGCGCGACCAGGACACCTGGGAGCTGCCCGGCATCGGCTGGCCCTGGGCGGAACGCCGACTGGGACTGCGCCCGCCGTACAACCGGATGACCGACGAGATCAACGTGCTGCACACCCGTCCGGAGCTGCGCCCCATCGAGCAGAGTCCACCGCGCAACCACGGCCTGCCACTGGGTCCCGTCCTCGCTGTGCTGTTGGCTCTGACCGTACTGCTGTCGTTCCTCGAGTGAGTGCCGCCCGGGCCCACCGTGCCGACACGGCCGAGCACTACGAGCAGCACAGAAAATAACCCGGGGGTGACACTGCGCCGCCTGGAGCGCCTGCAGGCCGACCGGCGCGGTGTCGAGCGCCAGCAGGCCCGGATGGCAGGGCCGATCATCTCTCAGGCCAACCGGAAGTACTCGTTCAACGGAAAGCTCCCGTACGACAAGGTCACCGGCCGCGTGAGCGCCGAGAAGGCGCGAGCACCGCTGGCGGAGGCGGAGAAGAAGGCGCAGCCGGGCGGAACCGCCGCCGCGAGCGGACAGGACCAGCGCGACGGCTGAGCGCGCCGGTTCCATGCACGCGGCCCGGTACCCGCCGCCCGGACCTGGATCAACCAGCGTCTCGACCAGGAGTGGGCCCCGCTCGACCTCCTTGCCGCACTCCTCCCACCCGACCAGGCGCCGTTCCCCGTCATCGACAACGACACCCTGCAAAGCCTCGACGCGCTGTACAGCCGCCTCGGCCCACTCCTCGACACCCCCGCAGCAGACCCCACCAACGCGCCCGAGGCGCGGCGTGATCGCAGGCAAGCCCACCCCGGGCGGGCCCGGCCCACCGCCACGCCTGCCCCTAACGCGAGCGGCTCGTCCAAGCGCTGGCGCGTACCAACGCTTCCTAATGCTGTTGTCAAGCGGCTGCTGTGACTGGGGGTGCGACCTGGTAGCACCGTCGGTCACGGATCAGGGCCCACAGGACGTTGACGCGTCGGCGAGCGAGAGCGAGCACGGCTTGGACGTGCTTCTTGCCCTCGGCACGTT
>NZ_JBFBCG010000190.1:0-3498 GCF_040683105.1 Streptomyces sp. NPDC051020
GTTCGCCCGGCCAACCGGTCCATCCGCCGCGCCGCCGACGGCTCCCTGCCCGAATGCTGGCTGCTCGTCCAGTGGCCACCCGACTCCGCCGAGCCAACCGACTACTGGCTCTCGACGCTGCCCGCCGCCACCCCACTACGCGAGCTGGTGCGAATCGCCAAGATCCGCTGGCGAGTTGAGCACGACTACCGTGAGCTCAAGGACGGCCTCGGCCTGGACCACTTCGAGGGCCGCAACTACCTCGGATGGCACCGCCACGCAACCCTCGCCTCCCTCGCCCAAGCCTTCTGCACCCTGCTCAGGCTCGACCCAAAAGCCCCTGTGCTGGCCTGACCCTCTACGCGGTCCTCCGCGAACTCCAGGCCCTCCTGGCCACCTGGACCGGCGCCTGCTCGATATGCGGCCAACCCGCAGCAACCCCCGAACCCCACCACAGGACCTAACAAAGCCCTACTAGGAGTTGCCGTCAAATGTCATGCGTCCGCCCGGGGAATGACGGAGGCTGTTGCCCCGCCGTAGGTCGAGCCGACCGGTCGAAACGCCCCTAAGCCGCATGTCAGTGGCTACTTTTACGCTTCCGGCCATGGACATGGACGATCTTGTTTGGCAGGCGAGCAACAATCGCGGCATTTCTCCGGGGAGGGTGGGTCTCCTGTTGGAGCACGGTCACCTGGACCTGGTGATCCGGGCGGCGGCGGAGCGCGGCGAGTGGTTCTGCGCGGAGGGCGCGGTGGAGGAGCTGCGCCGGGCGGGGGAGTTCGGAAGGGCGCTGGAGGTGATGGCGCCGTTCGTAACGACCGGGTGGCGGACCGCTCTGTGGGCGAAGGCCGACATCCTGCTGCGGGCGGGCCGGACGGAAGAGGCCCGGTACCTGGTCTGCCCGGACGAAGCAGGACACGCGTCGAAGACCGAATGCCGCAACTTCGCTGAGCTGCTCGCCAGGGCAGGGCGCATCGATGAGGCCATCGACGTGCTCGTTCCGCACATCGGTGAGTCGTGGATCCGGTCGGTCCTGGTGGAGATCACTGAAGGCCAGGGCCGTGACGAGCGGGTGCTGGAGTTGATCGCTCCGCATGCCGAAGCCGCGCGGACAGTTTGTGACGAGGGCCGGTGGGACTACTCCTGCTCGGACGCGCAGGAGCTCCAGGTCCGAGTGCTGGAGCGCGCGGGCCGAGCCGACGAGGCGATCCGGATCCTTGGCCAGGACATAGCCGGGCGCCGCTTCCTCGCCCAGAACACCCTCACCGCCTACGCCGAACTGCTGGCACGTCACGGCCGGCTCGACGAGCTGCGCGAGCTGGCCGTCCAGGATGCGCACACCTGCCTGGACATCTACGCCGGCGCCCTCCGCGCCCGCGGCCAGGCCGAGGAAGCCGAGGCCGTGATGCGCGATGCCATCGCCGCTGACGACTGGGTCGGGTATCGCGCCTGGCTCTCCTCGACCTTGCTGCGGGACGGCCGGCTGGACGACGCGATCGCCGTCGCCGAACCCGGCTTCAGCTGGAACGACTGCTCCAACCTCCTGGCCCCACTCGTCTACCCGCTTCTCGACCGCCCCGAGGGGTCTTGTCGCACTCGACGACTGCGAACGCAAGGTGCTGGTACGGGACTTGACGGCGGGGTTCTGCGCGGGGTGCCGGGAGCCCGGAGCGTAAGGGGTCTGGATATGTTCGAGCCGACAATAATCACCCGGTTCGGCAAGCTCGTTCTGAGCATTTTCTGAGTCACCGGTCCGGCCGGCGCGGGTAGGGTCCTCCCACACCGGCCGATCACGGCCGGGCACGGAGTCCGGGGGGCCTCATGGAAATGCTGTTCTACATCGTGCCGCTGCTCATGATCGGCGGCGCGGTCTTCATGCTGATCAGAGTCATCGGCCGCTCCCGGGACGTGCGCAGCGCCTGGAACAGCGGGCTCACGGCCGAGGCGCGGTGCCTGCGCACGTACACCACGACAAGTGGCGGCGGGGAGACCCAGGTGAGTACGACGCTGCACCACGTGTACGAGTTCACGACCCGGGAGGGCCGCGGCGTCCGTTTCGAGGAGAGCAACGGGTCCGCGACGGTCGTCGAGGGCGACATCGTCACCGTCCACTACACGGCCGAGCACCCGGAGCGGGCGACCGCCCACGCCCCGGCACGCGGGAAGCTGGCGGCGGAGTCCGGCTGCCTGTTGGCCTTCCTGGGCGTCTTCATCATCGGCTGCATCATCTTCATGATCGTCGTCCGCACCGTCTTCTCGCAGGCGGACGGCTTCCTGCCGTAAGGCCGGACGCCGAAAAGCCCCTCGTGATCACGAGGGACCCTTCACCGGTGCGCCGCCAGCGACTCGAACCCCGAACCCGCTAATTAAGACGTCATCTCATTTGGCTCGGTAGGCTGTTGGCCGTGGTGGAGATCGTTGAGCGGCTGGTGCCGGATGAGTTGTGGGAGCTGTTCCAGCGGGTGGTGCCGGAGGTGCCGACGCGGCCTCAGGGCGGTGGCCGGCGAAGGCATGGTGACCGTGAGGTTCTGGCCGCGATCGTGTTCGTGGCCACGTCGGGCTGCACGTGGCAGCAGCTGCCCTCGGAGTCGTTCGGGCCGTCCGGGGCAACGGCCCACCGCAGGTTCACCGAGTGGACGACGGCGCGAGTGTGGGCCAAGCTGCATCGCCTGGTCCTCGACGAACTGGGCTCGCGCGGTGACCTGGACTGGTCGAGGTGCGCAATCGACTCGGTGAACATGCGGGCCCTGAAAAAGGGGATCTGACAGGTCCGAATCCTGTGGATCGGGGCAAGTACGGCTCGAAGATCCACCTGATCACCGAGCGGACCGGTCTGCCCCTGTCCGTCGGGATCTCAGGCGCCAACGTCCATGACAGTCAGGCCCTGATCCCGCTCGTGAAGGGAATACCGCCAATCCGGTCCCGCCGCGGCCGACGGCGGCGCAAGCCCGGCAAACTCCACGCCGACAAGGGCTACGACTACAACCACCTGCGGCGATGGTTGTCCCAGCGGGGTATCCAGCACCGCATCGCACGCAAGGGCGTCGAGACCTCGCAGCGACTCGGACGACACCGATGGACGATCGAACGCACCATGGCCTGGCTCGCCGGCTACCGCCGTCTGCACCGCCGCTACGAACGCAAAGCTGAGCACTTCCTGGCCTTCACCAGCATCGCCTGCACCCTCATCTGCTACCGCAGGCTGGCTGCCTGATGTGCCGCCCCCACAGCTGGGACGATCTATGACGTGATCGAATGGATGAACCGCACTCCCCGCTGGGTGGTAATGCTGGTCTGCGTCATCGCGGCGGGCCTGCTCTTCGTCGGCGCCGTCGCGCACATTACCGATCTCTTCCACCACGGCCTGCGCCCTTATGGCTGGGCACCGGGGTGGCTCAACCTCTACTGGTCCTCGCTGGCACTCTGAGGTTCCCCCGCTGCGCGGGAATGGCTGACTAGCTGGTCAGAGCGGGTTGACGTGGTTTCAGATTCACTGGTTCGGTCGCTGCCTGGCTGGCG
>NZ_JBFBCG010000191.1:0-3454 GCF_040683105.1 Streptomyces sp. NPDC051020
AGGATCGGCCCGAAGATCTCCTCCTGCATGACCGGCTCGTCCGGCCGCACGTCCCGCAGCACGGTCGGGGCGATGTACTTCTCGGCCCGGTCGTGGTCCCCGCCGACCACCGTGCGGCCGGAGCCGGTCAGGCCCAGGAGACGCTGGAAGTGCCGGTCGTTGACGATGCGCCCGTAGTTGTCGGCCGCCTTCGGGTCGGCGCCGTAGAGCTGCTCGATCGCCTTGGCGAGAGCCTCCGTCAGCGCGTCCGCGGTCTCCGGGTCGGTGAGCACGTAGTCAGGGGCGATGCAGACCTGTCCGGCGTTGGTGAACTTGGTGGCCGCGAGCCGGGCGGCGACGGTCTCGATGTCGGCGTCGCGGTCGATGAAGACCGGTGACTTCCCGCCGAGTTCGAGAGTGACGGGCGTGAGGTGCTCGGCGGCGGCACGCATGACGATGCGGCCCACGATGCCGTTTCCGGTGTAGAAGATGTGGTCGAAGGGCTGGGCGAGGAGGGAGGTCGTCTGCTCCACACCGCCTTCGACCACGGCCACGGCATCGGTGTCGAGGTAGGCCGGTACGAGCCGACCCAGGAGTTCGGAGGTCCGCTCGGCCAGCTCCGAGGGCTTGAGGACCACCGCGTTGCCCGCTGCCAGCGCGCCGGCCACGGGGACCAGCAGCAGGTAGATCGGGAAGTTCCAGGCGGAGATGACCAGAGTGACGCCGAGCGGGTCGAACCGGGTGTGAGCCGTGCTGCCGCCCGGGAGGTAGGGCACGGCGACCTCGGCGGGCTCCGGGGCGAGCCACTCCTCCAGGTGCTCCAGGTAGTCGTCAATCTCCACGACCGTGGTGCCGATCTCGTCGCTGTCCACCGCGGCACGGTCCTTGCGCAGATCCGCCCACAGCGCGTCGGCTATGGCTTCACGGTTCTCGGTCAGCAGCGCCCGCAGCCGGGTGAGCTGCTCCACCCGCCACGCCAGAGGCTTGGTACGCCCGTCGGCGAAGGTCCGCCTCAGCCGCTCCAGCAGTGCGGCAGCGTCGTCGGAGGAGAAGGCGGGGTACGTGGTCATGAGAGTTTTCCGTTTCTGTGAGACGGGGCCGGATCTGAACAGGCCGGCGCCTAGGAGGGGGAAGGGGCAGCGGATGAGCGAACGCCCGCTTCAGTCTTCTCTAGTCGAGATGGTAAATATGACCGGTCATCTTGTACTGTCGTCGGGCGACCACAAGACGAAAAACCTGACAGTGGCGGTACGGGTCGCGCACCTCCCGCCCATGCCGGACTAGCCCGGGGGTGCCGCCCGCCCACCCGTCCGGGTCATGCGAGACTCACTCCTGGGCGGGCCCAGAGGCCATGCCGCGCCCCAGCAATCAGGACTCGACCTTCTTGCGGGCCCGATAGGCGGCCACGTTCGCCTTGTTGCCGCACATCTCATAGGAGTGCCACCGCTGGGTGCGGCTGCGCGTGGTGTCGTAGAACGCATGATGGCAGGCCTTGTTGTCACAGATGCGGACACGGGACCACTCGCCGGCCACCATGAGGTCGGCCACCGCGCGGGTGATGCCGCCGACGACCGGATCGCCCCCCACCTGCCGCAGCCCCACCACTCCCGGCCCCGCGAAGTCCTGGCGCAGGGTGATCGACGATGCGTACTCATTGAGTTCGACCAAGCGGGCGCCCACTTCCGTCCCGCTCTGCGGCCACACCATACCCAGCAGGACCGCGCGCAGTCCGCGGATCACATCGAGGCGCCCGGGCGTCGGCGCCGCCGCTTCCGGCGGACCGAAGGCCCCCAGGATCACACCGGCCGTCTCGGCGTTGTCGAGCTGGTCGGGAAACATGTCTCCCGCCCCGTGCCGCCGCGAGTTGAGCAGATTCACAATCATCGCGGCCTCTGGGGGAACCCGAGACGCAAGAAGTGTTCGTTCGTCTGTGGCCATGCCCCACACCGTAGCACATGGTCTAACTCTCGAAGACCTTTACACACATCGTCCGTGCGTGCTAGAACTGAAAGCGCCAAGACGAGAACGACCATTACTTCGGTCGTCTGCGAGGCATGAGGCGACGCGCCTGAGCGGCACCGAGCGAGGCATCGGGAGCACCTTCGATGCATGCGACCTCACGGTGCGCAACCCGGCACCGCCCCTGAGAACCTGAGAGGGAAAAGGAAATGAGCGAGATCAAGACCCAGTTCCGCACGATCGACGGGCTGTCGATCCGGTACGCCACGAGCGAGACGCCCCACGAGCGCGAGGCATTGCTGCTGAGCCCGTGGCCGGAGAGCCTCTACAGCTACGACGCCAGCTGGTCGCGGCTGGCCCAGCACGCCCACCTGACCGCCGTGGACCTGCCCGGGTTCGGGCACTCCGAGCTGCGGGAGGACCTGATGTCCCCCGCCGCGATGGGCGAATTCATCGTGAAGATCGCCGACGCCTTCGGCCTGGAGAAGCCCCACGTCGTAGGCCCGGACGTCGGCACCGCGGCCTCCCTGTTCGCCGCCGCCCGGCACCCGGACAGGTTCCAGAGCGTGGTCGTGGGCACCGGCGGAACCTCGGTCCCGCTGGCCCTGGGCAGCCCCCTGAGGGAGTGGGTGCTCGATGAGGACCTCACCCCCTACCGGGCCTACCCCCCCAAGGCCGCCGTGACCGCGGCACTGCAGACCATCCAGAGCTACGAGCTGCCGGAGGCCGTCCGCGAGGACTACCTGGCCTCGTACGTCGGCCAGCGCTTCGTCGACCAGATGGCCTACGTCCGCGCCTACCCCACCGAGCTGCCGGTCCTCGCCGAACTGCTGCCGGACATCCAGACGCCGGTCCAGATCGCCACCGCCCGCCACGACGCGGTGGTCCCGCCGGAGAACGCGGAGTTCCTCCACAAGCACCTGCCCAACAGCAAGCTCGACATCATCGACGCCAGTCACTTCGTCTGGGAGGAAGCCCCGGCCGAGTACGCCGAGGTCGTCACCAGCTGGTGGAAGGCCAACTGACCTCCTCCCAGGGTCCCGCGAGCGATGCCCCTGTGCCCGCGTTCCGACCGGTAACCATTTCGGCATCAGTCCGCAAAGGGGTCCTGTACGGTGAACACCCACGGAAGACGACCGGTCATATTGACCACTCCGTGCCGACCTTTTGCCGCAGCCGCACATACGGCGGAGTCCTCAGCGTGTGCTGAGGACTCCGCCCTCCGGCAGTAACCCGTCAACACCAATCCGGCCGAACCCGGCCGCACAGCAAGGAGATCCACCGTGAAGGTGAAGACCGCCCTCCGCCGCCCCGGCAGTTCCGTTCTCACTCTCGGCGCGGCGGCGGTGGGGGCGACGGCGGTGGCGCTGGCTCTCACAGTTCCGGCCTCGGCCACGTCGCAGAGCCCGGCCCCGAAGCAGAAGCCCACCGTCGTCCTCGTGCACGGCGCATTCGTGGACGCCTCCAGCTGGAGCGGCGTTATCGGCCGGCTCCAGAGCGACGGCTACCAGGTGGT
>NZ_JBFBCG010000192.1:0-3208 GCF_040683105.1 Streptomyces sp. NPDC051020
CTACCCCCCCCGGGGGGCGCCCCCCCCCCAGCCGGGGGGCGGCCCCCCCCCCCGCCCCCCCCCCCCCGGCCGCCAAGCCCTCCGCCAGCCCGCAGACGGGCGCACCACCCCGCCGCGGGGAACCGGTGCCCGCCACCAAATCCGGAAAGCCCAGATCATGGACATGAAATTCGAAGTAGTCGTAATACCGGTCGCCGACGTCGACCGCGCCAAGGACTTCTACACGGCCCTCGGCTGGCGGCTCGACGCCGACATCGCCACGGACGAGCACTTCAGGGTCGTCCAGGTGACCCCGCCGGGCTCCCCCGCGTCCGTCATCTTCGGCACCTCGGTCACCTCCCAGACCCCCGGCACCGCCCAGGGCCTCCACCTCATCGTCGACGACATCGAAGCCATCTACCAGGAACTCAAGCAGCGCGGCGCCCAGCCCAGCGAGGTGTTCCACGACGCCGGCGGAGTGTTCCACCACGCCGGCGCCGACGCCCGCATCCCCGGACCCGACCCGAAGCGCAGCAGCTACGGCTCCTTCCTCTCCTTCACCGACCCCGACGGCAACGGCTGGGTCATCCAGGAGGTCACCACCCGGCTCCCCGGACGCCAGGACCCGTCGGTCCTCACCTTCAGCTCCCCCTCGGCCCTCGCCGCCGCACTGCGCCGAGCGTCGGCCGCCGACCCGCACCACGAGGCACAGCACCGATCCCCGTGGGACTGGTACGCCCACCACATCGCCAGCGAGCAGACCGGAACCGAACCGCAGCGATGAACACGGGCCCGGCGGCACTCACCGGGCCCGGCACGGGCCGTCGAAGTCATCTCCCAGCGCCGAGCACGGGAAGGAAGAGCGTCAAGATCACATTCGAGTCGACAGCCGCCCTCGCCGACGCCATGCGACGAGCCGCCCGGCAGCACGGCGAGCACCTGGGCGTTCCCTACCCGCCGGACACGGACTGGATCGAGCGGTTCGCTCTGCACATGGCCCGTGAGCAGCACCCCGGAGAAGCGGGCCCCGACCGCTTCCGGCACCTGCCCCCGCGCATCGCCCTGGACGACACGATTCCGACCCATCCGTCCACGCCGCAGGAGCCCGGGTCCCCGGTCGCCGACCGCGCCACCCGCTCCTGCTTCCACGCAGTGACCAGCGGCTCGATCAACGCCCACTGCTCGTCGGACAAGTCGGTCGCGTATGGCATCCGTTCCATGCCCACGACCCCATCATGCACACGACACGACGCGAGAGCGGAACCGTCCCATCACCCACGAACGGGCGACACCACATCATCAGGAACGGGACTTAACGCCCTCTCACAGCCCATGTCGCACGTACGTCTACCAGGGGCGGTCCGGACTGCCCTCCGGCGAATCACCGCCGGGAAGGGCGGGTCGACGTCCCCAGCGGTCGGCCGAACACCATGCCTTTCCCGGCGGGATGGGGCAGTTGTCCTACGGGTCGCCGAATCTCTGGCGACGCGGTGTCACTCCGGCCTACGACTCGTAGAACATGAACCAGCTGTTCTGCGCGGCGTTGTAGACGCAGGTGGTGGCATCAACCCACCAGTATTCATTCTTGTACGCTGCGGCTTTGGCCCAGCAGGCACCTGCGGTCGCGAAGGCTGCATAGAACGTCCACTCTGTGCCGGGGTCCTTCACCACCTTGGCGACGGGCACGGAACGGCCGGCCTCGGGCGTGCTCGCCGCGGCGGCTTGCACGCCGACCGCGGGAGTCAGCAGAGCCACCATCAGGGTGGCGGTCGAGAGTCGCTCGGCGACTGATTTCATGGGCAACCTCACTTACTCGATGCGCTTGAAAGGAGCGGCACGGAACAGAGCAGGTACCGGCTAGTCCTTCGTCCAGATGAAGATGTAGGCGTTTCCGCCGGACATCTTCTGCGTGGCGTCGACGACGTTGTACATCTCCGTGTGCACGCCGAAGGTTTTGGCCTTCCACAGCTGCAGTCCGTGGGCGTTGAAGTCGGAGACGGAGACCTGGGCGCTGGAGGACTGCTGGTTGTCCTGGGCCTGGCAGAGCACGATGGGCCCCGTCTGGATACCCTTCCACCAGGTGACCCCGGACAGCTTCAACTGGATCGAGATCTGCCCAGGCGCCGCGCCTCCGGGAAGAACGGTCGCCTGGACGATGTCGCCGTCCGGAAGACGTTCTCCGTTGAGGAGCTGCTGGAATTGGATTCCCTCGGCCGCCTGTGCGGACGATGCGTAACTGACGACTTGTACGGCGCCGAGCATGGTCGTCATCAGAGCGACGGCCGGTAGCCGTTTTACAGCTGAACGCATGGTGCCACCTTTCCTGGTGAGATTCGGACATCGAGTGTCGATCACCGGAACCAAGAGTGTCAGTTCCTGATCTTCCTCATCAGGGGGACACCCAGGGCGCTCGAAGCATTATTCGCCGCGACAGTGCCCCAACACACCTTTGCTGGGCTGGGCTTTACGGTGAGCAACCATTCCCATTCAGAAAATACGAAAAGACGCGGCTGCCGAGAAATTCGGCATCCGTGTCTACGGATTTTCCGTGGTCGCTCGCGAAGTTACCCGTGTGCCCCTTACGGGTGCGATCTCTCGATTTCGTGTCAGTACGCGACCTGCACCTATACCGCCCGGTGACAGTACCGACACCCCCGATCTCTCATCTCATGACAGTGGGCAGCACGTCCGGCGAGCCCCACGTATCACTCACTGACCAGTACGTCCGGGCAACGCACAGGGAACCCACCGCTGTCAGTGCCTACGCGGGGTCTCTGCGGTCAGGTTCCCGATGACGGTGTGCTGGTTGGTCGTCGTAGAGGTAGAACGTCTCCACGGACCACACGTGCGGCGTTCCACGCTCTCCGACGAGGTCCAGACTCGCCACGTCTGATGGAACGCCATCCCCGCTCGCGACATTACGGTCCGCTGATCATGCCTCCCACGAGGGAGGTGAAGGTAGCCGCGACAGTGAGGGCGACAGCGAATACGGACGCCGAGCGCTTGAGTGCCTGCACATAGTCGAGTCCTTCAATACGTGCAATCAGTCCGGCGCCAGCAGCCGCCAGGGCTGCCACCACGAGGTCGAGGACGATAAGTGGCCGTTTCTTTTCCGAATCTGATGTGCGAGTTTCCGCAGGTCAGTCCCCCTGTTCCCTTCGGGTGCGCCTTGCCGGCGTGAAAACATGGCTGCGGCGCCTGCCCGCCGATGCCGGTAGCTCGTTGGGAC
>NZ_JBFBCG010000193.1:0-3197 GCF_040683105.1 Streptomyces sp. NPDC051020
TGGCCCTTGTACGACGGCGACGCGGACGACACGAGCGAACCCCTCCCCGGCACGACCAACCACAAGATCATCCCACGCCGGCCAGCCAACGTGACTGTGAGGATGATCGGGTGCTGCTCCGGGCGGTGGCTTGACTCGCAACGTGACTGGCCGTGTGCCTTGGCATTGATCTGTCGGCTGCCCGCTCGGTGCGGTGCGTGCTGCCGCCGGGCAGGGGACGTGTCCCGATAGGGGCCTTCGCGACAGGCACCGTCACAGTCTTGACCGCCCCGGCCCGGCGACGGCCACCAGCACCCAAGGCGATCAGGAGAAGGCGACCTTGCCCAGCATCACGCAATCCGCTGCCCCGTGTCACATCCCGGCCGACGCCGCCGAGGAGGTCCTGCTCGGCGTGGACACCCACAAGGACGTTCACGCCGCGGCTGTCATCACCATGCTCGGTGCCGCCCTGGACGGCCAGAGCTTCCCGGCGACCGCGCAGGGATACCGCCAACTCATCGCCTGGGCCCGCTCGTTCGGAGTGGTGCGACGTGCCGGCGTCGAGTGCACCGGCTCCTACGGGGCGGCCTTGGCCCGCCACCTGCACGCCGAGGGAATCGAGGTCACGGAGGTCAACCAGCCGGACAAGGCCGCCCGCCGGCGCCACGGCAAGACCGACGCCGTCGACGCCGAGGCCGCCGCCCGCGCCGTGCTGTCCGGACGCGCCACCGCCACGGCCAAGACGAGCGATGGCCCGGTGGAGATGCTGCGGCTGTTCAAACTCGCCAAGGGATCCGCGATCAAGTCCCGCACCCAGGCCATCAACCAGCTCAAGAGCGTCCTGGTCTGCGCCGACTCCGCCCTGCGCGAGACCCTGGCGGGCCTGACCAACCCGCACCTGATCAAGCGGTGCGCCGCACTGGAAGCTCTGGACGCGACCGGGCCTGCTACAGCTGCCCGGCACACCCTGCGTCTGCTGGCCCGCCGAATCCAGCACCTGACCGAAGAGATCGACGACCTGAACCAGCGGATAGCCGAGGCCGTCAAGGCGAGTACGCCCGGTCTGCTCGACGTACGCGGCGTCGGCCCGGACAGCGCCGCAGCCCTGCTCATCGCCGCAGGTGACAACCCCGAACGCCTCACCAGCGAGGCGTCTTTCGCTGCCTTGTGCGGCACCAGCCCGGTCGAAGTATCCTCCGGCAAGACCCAGCGCCGCAGACTCAACCGCGGCGGCGACCGCCAGGCCAACGCCGCCCTCTACCGGATCGTCCTCAGCCGCCTGCGCTGGGACGACCGCACCCGGAACTACCTGCAGCGACGCCTTGCCGAGGGCAAGACGCGCCGAGAAGTCATCCGCTGCCTCAAGCGCTACATCGCACGGGAGGTCTACCGGCTCATCGCCACTCCGAGCCCCGCAGCCAGCCGCGCACGTGCCGCAACCGCTACTTGACATCCATAGGGGCATCAATGCCTTGCTCAGGGCATCGAACTCCGGCTGTGTCGCCAGTGCTGCATCGGTGATGGCCTGGGGTATGGAGGGCAGGTCGCGTGCCTGCTCGAGCCAGGCAAGAACGGCCTGACGCAGTCGGGAGTTGTCTTCCATACAGCGAAACGTTCAGTATCCGTCGACCCGTGTGTAGGAGTAGCTGCATAGCCCCGGTCAGCTGTTGACGTCGATCACCTGTCCGGTATCTGCATGGATCATCACGGTTGTGACGTCCGAACCCGTAGGGACGTCTTCTGGTCCCGTATTCTTGGCGGGCGGCATGACGAAGTTGACGGCCCATCGCGATTCCCACTGGCCGGCACTGTTCTTTTGCACCAGGAGCTCAGAGCTTCTGAAATCGCCGCTTCCACCGAGGTATCCAGCTGCAATCTCGCGCGCCTTCGCGACGCTGATCTTGTGTCCCGGCGGAGTAGCCGGGCCTGGTTCATTACGCCCGGTGAATGCGGAGATCCGACCCGTGGGTTCTACGACAACGTCCATCCTCATCGGCATCAGAACGCCCTCTACGCGCTGGCGCCAAGCGACGGTCCGCTGGCCCGTTCCTGCCACTGTGGGGTTGACGTTTACCTTGCTCTTCTTCAGCGCCCAAGGAAATCGGTTACGCACAAAGTCTGTTGCCTGCCGGATGGCGTCTTCGTCGGTCCGCACACGGCTCTGAGAGACCCCGGGAAGAGAGGGAGATGCTGTCGATCCTGTAATGAAGGTCTCGTTCTCTGTAAAATTCATGAATCCATTATTGAGCGTTACTAGGAATTGCCCCTCCTGCCCCCCTGCCCCCTTCGTGTATTGAATCGCAGAGATTACCTGATTCTCTCCGTAAATCTTTCGGACAACCCGTTCGGCTTCTTCTTTCTGAGCCGGACTGGCCTTTGTCAGATCGGCCACCTCAACAAGTACGGGTGTGACGAAAATCGCCCCGATTGCAAACAGAATTCCCCCTCCTATCGCGAGCGACTGTGATGCTCGAATGAGGTCTGCCCTACTCGCTCGCGTCCGCCAATTGGTCTGAGTGCTAGCCGCTTTGAATCGCCAGATAAGGACGGCGAGCGTCACTCCGATCAGGGCGCCCAAGGTGTTGGCTACGAGGTCCTCAGAGGCGCAGGACCGACCGGTGTGCGGCGTGACAGCCTGGATGAATTCGGTCCACGCCGAGAGGAGCCCTCCTCCGGCCAGGCTTACCGCCGGCCGTTTGAAGAGCAGGACGGAGAAGAAAGCTACCGGCACAAAAAGACCAACATTCATCAGTCCCTGTGGAGCGATCAACGGGCCTACGAGGTCGCGGTTCACCGCGCAGACACCCGAAACGCCTGCTCCCGTGTGGCTTGGGGAGAGAGTGGCCGCCAGTTCTGCCGCAAGAGACAACCCGAAAAGGATTGATGCAGCCCGGGGAAGGGACTTCCTCCTGGATACATACCACATTGCAGTGCCCAGCAGGATGCTAAGGACTAGAAATGAGGTGATAATCCAAGGATTGTCGCGGAAGATGGCACTTATCACAGAGGCCTCATTGGAGCAAGGTGGTAAGGGAGAAGATGGACGGCTGGGCCAACCCCAACAGAAGGGCGGCCCAGCGCATTCATGCCAGTTCTAGCAGGGGGTAACCGGAGGGGTCTGGAAGGCACTGTCACGTTGACTGACCGGGTGGGATGATCTTCTGGTGGGTCATGCTGGGAGGAGTTGTCCGTGGGTAGTACGCCGCCGTCGTACAAGG
>NZ_JBFBCG010000194.1:0-3154 GCF_040683105.1 Streptomyces sp. NPDC051020
GACGCTCCTTACCCTCCGCGCGAGGAAGGAGTTCCAAGCGCCGGTAGCCGAGCGTCACCTCGAAACAGAAGTTGCCCATTGCGTTGGGGGCGTGACCACGCCGCCTTGAGGAGTTCCCTCCTCGGTGGCGGTGAAGCACTCCTTCTCAATGACCCCGGCCTTCAGCCAGCGGGCGACCGTTCCCCGGGCAGGGAACGTTCCCAGCATCTTGATGAGGTGCTCGTGATCGATGCGGTCGAATGCCGCCGCCAGGTCCGCGTCCAGGACCCACTGCCGCTTCGGATTCTTCCCGTGCGCGACAGTGAAGATCGCCTGGATCGCGTCCTGACAGCCCCGGCCCGGCCGGAACCCGTAGGACTTGGGTTCGAACCGGGCCTCCCACTCGGGTTCCAGCGCGTTGACCGTCCTGGCTTGCAGGACGCGGTCAACGATCACGGGAATCCCGAGGGGACGCCGCTTTCCATTGCTCTTGGGGATGTACACGCGCCGGGCGGGCCTGGGCTTCCACGGGGCGTAGCGGTGCTGGACCCAGGTGGCCAACTCGGCCTTGCCCGGGGCCGTGAGCACGACCCGCCCGTCGATGCCCGCCGTCCGGCGACCGGCGTTGATCTCCGTGACCCGCCGCACGCTCACGAGCGTGTTGCTGTGGCTGCGGAGCATCAGCTTCTGCAGGTTGCGGACCTTTCTCAGGTCCCCGGCCTGCGATGCCGCGAAGATGCGCTGGCGCAGACGACGTACGTTCTCCTCGGCTTCGGCCCAGTCGACCTCGTGCCAGTTGAGGAGTTCGCCCTCCGGTTCGTTCACCGTGCCGCTCGGCGACGTGGCGTCCAACGTGTCCTTCGACTCTGCTGTCGTTGCCATCGTCCTCTTTCGCAGGCTCACCTGACCCACGTCAGCACCCTTTCGGGTCAGGCCACTTGGGCCCTGTCCGGCCAGTTATGCGAGACGATCGGCTGGAGGGGCCAGCTTCACCGTCTCGGTTTCCTGCTGCCTTTCGGCCACCGGCATTCGCTTCTTGGGTCATCCTGTTCCCGCCAGGGAGTTGAGCGTTCCTCACGGTCGGCCTACCCGGCACATGGCCGGGACCCTTGCGGGGTTTCCACGTTCTGCATGAGCGAGATGCGAGCGGGGTGGGTGCCCTCTCTACCCCGGGACGGCGGTGTCCTCCCGGCTGACTGCTTCTCTTCAGCCGGCGCCTGCCGCTTCTCTGCGGCCAGTCCTGTACCCCGCTGGAACATCCCATCGGCGAGGTTCGAAGTTACGAGGCATAGCCAAGGGTTCATTCGCATTCACCCGTCCGCTCATTCCCCTTGCCTGTAGCCCCCGGATGGAACGGGAGCCCTTGGGCTTTTCCCCCGGGCTTCGCACCCTCCCGTTACCAGGAACGCACGCCGGGGCGGGGACAGGCCCTGGACACTGGCCCGGAACTACACCTTCCTCAACGGAACCTCCTCACCGGTGAGTCCACTCAGCTCAAGCAGCCTCGTGTCGCACGAAACACTCCTCGATCGCCCAGCGCGACCCGGCGATCCTGACCAGCTCCTGAACGGTGGTCTCCAAGGGGGCGTAGGCGAGGTAGTAGGCGATCTCGTCGGCCTTGCGGATGCTGCGGCGGGCCAGTGCCAACCGCATCCGGTGGGGGACGTCGCCTTGGTAATCGAACTCGGCAACGGCCGGCAGCCGCACGGCCGCCCAGTGGTAGACGCGTGGTCCCTTCGCACCGTTGCCGCATGAGAGTTTCTCCCATGCCTCGTCCGGTGCCTGTGCGAACAAACCCTCGATGCGGGGACAGCCCACGGTGAACTGGGACTTGGGCACAGCCAGCACGTAACCGACGCCCGACTGTTCCAGCAGTCGACGAAAGCGGCTCTCCTGTCCATAGGCAGCGTCCGCGGTGACCCAGGTAATGGGCAGCGGCGCGGCAAGGGACCGCAGCACCATGCGCCGGGCCAGCCCCCGCACTTCCGCCCCGGCCGCCACCTAATGTTCGCCCCCGAGTACCGCACCGCCACGAAGGACCGCTTCACCATCTGGAACGAGATCACTGCCACCGCCGGACACCCCGTCCTGATGGCCTGAACCACACCCGCACCGGGCAGAGCGGCCTGGAACGGCCTCAGCACGCCAAGAACCGGAAGCCTCTCGCTCAACCTGACAATGCCCACTGTCGTCGTCGCAAGTCGGGCTGCGTTCGCCTTGCGCCGCTCCGCCAGATGCTTTACTCATCCGCCATTTCGGATGCTCAGTCACACGACTCGCTCGGGCCGGTCGGCGGGCTTCACGCTCTCGAAGTCGCTCATGTGTTCGAGTATTCCATGGTTCGGACTCGCTGGCGCTGCGGGCGGGGAGCGATGGGTCGATGCCGGGGCAATTAGACGACCGGTCTATTGCCTGGGATCGTACACTGGGCGCATGGGAAGGACCAGCGACGCCAGAGAGAAGATTCTCGCCGCCGCGCAGGGGCTGATCGAGTCACGCGGCTATTCGGCCCTGGGCGTGGCCGACATCTGCAAGGCCGCGGGCGTGCCTAAGGGCAGCTTCTACTACTTCTTCGACTCCAAGGAGGCCCTGGCGCTCGAGGTACTCGATGAGCACTGGCGTATCCAGCGCGGGGATTGGGAGCGGATCCTGGGCGGTGACGCGGAGCCGCTGCAGCGGCTGCGGCAGCTGTTCGAGGAGACCGAGGCGGGGCTGCGGGCCGGGCAGCAGAGCTGCGGGACCGTGTCGGGTTGCATGTTCGGGAATCTGACGCTGGAAATGAGCAATCAGACCGCGCCGATCCGCGAGCGCCTTCAGACGATCTTCGAGGCGCAGGTGGAGATGGTGGAGAAGGTCGTCGTTCAGGCGCAGGCGCGCGGTGAGGTCGCGGTGGCGGATGTGAACGAGGCTGCGCGGTCAGTGGTGGCGCAGTTGGAGGGGCAGGTGCTGTTCGCCAAGCTCTACAACAACACCGGTCGCCTGGACACGCTGTGGCGCAATGGTCTGGCTCTGCTGGGGATCCGCGAACTCGAGTCGGCAACGACCGCCTGACTGGCCTCAGAGCTTCCGGTTTGCGACGAATGGACCGGGACAGGACCTGGATCACGACTCCTGAAGCGGTTTGGCGAAGCAGCGGCTGCTCTCGTACGTGCGGTAGTGGCCGAACTTCTCGCAG
>NZ_JBFBCG010000195.1:0-3135 GCF_040683105.1 Streptomyces sp. NPDC051020
TCGACCCGTTCACCGCCCGCACCATACGCGACACCCCCGCCGACCTGATCAGCATCAAGATCGGTATCAACATCGTCAACACCGACCTGATGCGGGGGTAGTCCGGGTGCTCGGGGGGAGTGTCATGAATCAGGTGTGGGCCCTCCACGAAGGAGTCACCTGATGAGTACAAGTACTGGTCACCTGATCGAGTCTGCTGGGGGCGTGTCGCTTGCCGAGGCTGGTGAGAGCGCCCAGGGTGCCGACGTGAAGTCGATGCCGGTATCCGTGAACGGTCTGTCCGCTGAGTTGCTGGAGGAGCTGGCCGCGCTCGCGGTGGAGCGGACCGCCGAGGGCGGGCTGCGGCTGATGGGCGAGGGCGGGATCCTGCCCGAGCTGGCCCAGCACCTGATGCAGGCCGCGCTGGAGGCCGAGATGGACCAGCATCTGGCCGCCGAGGCCGGACAGGTCGGCGGGCGTGGGTCACGCTCGGGCGGCAACACTCGCAACGGCTACCGGGCCAAGAAGGTCATAACGGAAGTCGGCCCGGTCACCGTGCAAGTCCCCAGGGACCGGCTGGGCACCTTCAGCCCGAGGCTGCTGCCGAAGTACGCACGGCGGACCGGCGCGCTGGACGAGATGGTCCTCTCGCTGACCGCGAAGGGCCTCACGTCTGGGGAGATCGTTGCGCATCTCGCCGAGGTGTACGGGATGACGACGACGAAGGAGACCGTCTCCACCATCACCGACAAGGCCCTGGAATCGATGGCGGAATGGCGCACGCGTCCCCTCGATCCGGTCTACCCGGTCGTCTTCATCGATGCCATCCACGTCAAGATCCGCGACGGGCACGTCGCCAACCGCCCGATCTACGTGGCCATCGCGGTCACCGCCGACGGCTACCGCGAGATCCTCGGATTGTGGGCCGGCGACGGCGGCGAGGGCTCCAAGTACTGGACCACCGTCCTGACCGAGATCAAGAACAGAGGCGTCCGCGACGTGCTGATGCTGGTCTGCGACGGCCTGTCCGCCCTGCCCGACGCGGTCAACACCGTCTGGCCGCAGACCGTGGTGCAGACCTGTGTGGTCCACCTCATCCGCAACAGTCTGCGCTATGCATCGCGCCGCGACTGGGCCGATGTCGCCCGCGACCTCAAGCCCATCTACACCGCCGTCAACGAGGAACAAGCCCGCACCCGGCTGGAGGAGTTCGCCGAGAAGTGGGCCAAGCGGTATCCCTCGATCTCCCAGTCGTGGGAGCGGGCCTGGAGCGAGTTCGTGCCCTTCCTCGGCCTCCCCGACGCAATCCGTCAGGTCGTCTACACCACGAACGCGATCGAGTCGTTGAACGCACGCTACCGGCGCGCGGCCCAGGCCTGCGGACACTTCCCCAACGAGACCGCCGCCCTCAAGCGCCTCTACCTGGCCACCCTCGCCCTGGACCCCACCGGCCGCGGCCGTCAGCGCTGGAACAACCGCTGGAAGACCGCCCTGAACGAGTTCGACGTCCTCTTCGACGGCCGCCTTACCGCCACACGAGCGTAGGCCGATCAGCCCACCGAAGAACCCGTAGGCCAAACAGACGAACTACACCTGATTCCTGATAGACCCTGCTCGGGCAGGTCGGGCGAGGAGGTCTGGGCGGGGAGCCGGTCGGCAAGGCCGGTGACGGTCTTCCGGGTGATCGCCAGGTGTTCGAGGTGGGTCTCGGCCTCCCGCAGTCGGCCCTGCAGTTCGTCGATCTGGGTGCGGAGGTCCTCGGCCAGGGCCCGGGCGGCGTCCTCCTGCAGGTCGAGCGCGTTGAGCAGGGGCTGGATGTTCACGCCATCACCGCTTCCGCATCGCGCCAGGTGGGGGTGTTCGCGCCGGTCAGGCGGCGGACCATGACGTGGGTCATCGCCCAGTAGACGCGCGAGGCGGAGGAGGACAGGCGGTGCTCATAGTCGCGGACCAGGCGCCGGTGCAGTATCAAGATGCCGTAGGTCTGCTCGACCCTCCATCGCTTCGGCTGTGGGACGAAACCCGTCTCCTGTGGGTTTCGTTCGACGATCTCGACGTCGATGCCCAGGCTGCTGCCGTGCGCGACGACCCGGTTCTTGAAGCCCTGGTCGACCAGGGCCTTCTCGACGGTTTCTCCGGTGTGCTCGGCGACCTGGTTCAGCAGGGCGATGCCCGCGGCATTGTCGTGCGCGCTTGCGGCGAGGATAGTGACGGCGATGACCAGACCGAGCACATCGACGGCCAGGCCCCGCTTGCGGCCTGGGACCTTCTTCGCCGGATCCCGGCCGGTCGTGCCGGCGGGAACCCCGGCGGCCACGTGGACACTCTGCGTGTCCAGGACCACCAGGGTCGGGTCCTCTAATCGGCGGGTCTTCTCCCGGACCTGGCAGCGCAGGAGTTCATGGATGACCTGGTCGGTTCCGTCGTCCCGCCAGATGGCGAAGTAGTAGTACGTCGCACTCTTCGGCGGCAGGTCGTGCGGGAGGTAGGCCCACTGGCAGCCGGTCCTGCCTTGGTACAGGATCGCGTTCACGATCTCCCGCATCGTGTAGGCGCCCTGGTGACCGCTGACCGAGCGGTGCCGGGCCTTCCACGCGGTGATCACCGGCTCGATCAGTGACCACTGCTCATCCGATAAGTCACTCGGGTACGGCGTGCGTTCACTCACCCCGCTACCCCGGCAAACCAGCGGCCCCGGGCCGGCAGCTTCCGCCCGCACTCACACCATCAGGCGACGACAGAAACACTCATAGGCTCACGAACCGCCCTCTAAGATGGCAAAGCCGATGCACAGAGCACCAGGTACCCGCCGCGCACCCGTACCACCGCCCCGAACAGGCAACCGCTCACAGGCGCCCCCACGCCGGAAGCCCCGGCCCGATTCCGACGGGCCGGGGTTTCCTTTATGACGCAAGCGGCTGTGTTACCACTCGTCCCCGCCCTGGTCGCCCCGGTCGTCCCGGTCGTCCCGGTCGAAGTGGTCGCGGACCACCCGGAAGCTGCCCACGACACCGTTGCGAACCTTCACGCCGCCGCGGATGTGGCGACGGGTGAAGACATTGTTGCTGGTGCTCCAGGGACCGACCGTCGCGACCGGGGAACCGTTGTCGCAGGTCGCTCCCTGGAAGAACTCAACGGTCCGACGGCTGTCGTTAC
>NZ_JBFBCG010000196.1:0-3130 GCF_040683105.1 Streptomyces sp. NPDC051020
GGGTCGCCCCGATACCGGTCGTATCGGGGCGACCCGACAACGCAGCGAGCGTGCGTGCCAGACGCCGCCCGGCAGGCGGGACTTTCGAAACACGCCCTGGGTCTCCTCGCGGTGCCACACCCCCTTTAGGCGGCGCTGACAGGTTCACATGGCACACTCTCGGGCGATGGACATTTCCGGGACGCAGCTCAGAGTCGTACGCGCGGCGCTCTTCACAGCGCTCGTCGTGACGCTCTCCACTGCGTCCCATGTGCTGCTCTCCCAGGTCCCACTGCCGCTGACCGTGGTCGGCGGGCTGGCCGGTCTGGTCTTCGCCGTGGCGTACGCGCTGGCAGGGCGGGAGCGCGGTTTCGGCGCGATCGCCGGGCTGCTGGTGCCGCTGGAGCTGGCCGCGGACACGGTCTTCACCACTGGCCAGCACCTCTGTTACGGAGCGGCGGGCGGCCCGATCGCGGGTCCGTTGCGTTCGGTCGGTGTCGATGTCCTGTGCGGCGGCGGCGAGGTCGGTGCCGGTGGGGCGCAGCTCGGCGGGGTCGGCGCGGCCGGCACCCCGCTTGCCTCCGTGACCGATGCCGGACATGGTGTCGCCGCCCTGCTGGCCTCTCCCGGTCCCGCTGTGCCGTGGCTGCTGCTGGCCGCCCATGTGTCGGTCGGTCTGCTGGCCGCGGCGTGGCTGCGGCGCGGCGAGTCCGCGCTCGCCGGTCTGCTGCGGGCGGTCGCCGCCACTGCATTCCGGCCGCTGCTGATCGCGGTCGCCGTGGCGGGTACGGTCCGCCGCTCCGTACGGCGTGCCGCCCGGCCCGCCCCGTACCGCTCGCACCTGCTCGCGCACGCCCGACTCCTCGTCCACTCCGTGGGACGAAGGGGACCGCCGCGCTCGGCCTGCGCCATCGCCTGAGCCCGGACAGTTCCTGACAACCCCATACACCACGGAGAAACAGCCATGAGCAATCGCAACAGCCAGGCCAACAAGGCAGCCGCCCGTGAGCGGCTGCGCGCGGAGCGCGAGCGCCAGGCCAAGAAGGACAAGATTCGCAAGCAGGTGATCGTCGGCGTCTCGGTCGTCGCCGTGCTGGCGATCGCCGGCGGCGTCAGCTACGCCGTGATGCAGATGAACAAGCCCAGTCACTGGGAAGCGGCCAAGGACGCGAAGAACGTCACCGCGCCGAAGAACACCTCGGGCACCGACGGCACGACCGTCGTCATCGGCAAGCCGACCGCCAAGAAGACCCTCGAACTGTACGAGGACCCGCGCTGCCCGATCTGCGGCCAGTTCGAGCAGACCGTCGGCGAGACGGTCCACAAGGACGTCGACGCCGGCAAGTACAAGATCAAGTTCATCGGTGCCACGTTCATCGACAACAACGGCAACGGCGAGGGATCCAAGAACGCGCTCAGCGCGCTGGGCGCGGCGCTCAACGTCAGCCCGCAGGCGTTCCTCGACTACAAGTACGCGCTCTACTCCGCGAAGTACCACCCGGAGGAGACCGACGACAAGTTCGCCAAGGACTCGTACCTGATCAAGGTCGCGAACACGGTGGACGAGCTGAAGGACAACAAGGCGTTCCAGAAGGACGTCAACGACGGCACGTACGACAACTGGGCGATGAAGATGTCCGCGGCGTTCGACAAGAGCGGCGTGAGGGGCACCCCGACGCTGAAGATGGACGGCAAGACGCTCACCAGCGAGGGCAGCCAGAACGCCCCGATGACCGTCGCCGACTTCAACACCGCGATCGACAAGGCACTCAAGGGCTGACAACCGGCAGCGGTTTCCTTACGGGCGGGCGAACTTCCTTGGTTCGCCTGCCCGTTCGCTTACCGGCCAGTAGGGTTTCCCTTCGTGACCAGTCGACACCGTTCTCCGTCCCTTCCCGCCCCCAGCCGCCGCACCCTGGTGAAGGCCGCTGCCGCCACCGCCGTCGCCGCCCCCGCGCTCGGGACCACCACCAGCGCCCGCGCCGCCGACGGCCCCGCCTTCCTGCACGGTGTCGCCTCCGGCGACCCTCCCCCATAGCCTCAAGGGCATGGGAGGTGCCCCCTCCCGACGGCATACTCCTGTGGACCCGCGTCACCCCGACACCTGACGCCGTACCCGGCTCCGGCCGTGGCGCCGACACGGCGGTGCGCTGGGAGGTCGCCGAGGACAAGGAGTTCGCCCGGGGCGCGACCGTCGCAAGGGCTTCTTCCGACCACACCGTCAAGGCCGATGTGCGGGGGCTGAGCCCGGTTCGACCAGTGGGACGGCTACACAGACGACCGCAAGGAACTGATCGCGCATCTGCGGGACCGGTCGATCCGCAACACGGTCTTCCTGACCGGTGACATCCACGTGACTCCTCCACCCCCTGAAGGGGGTGGCTTCTCGCTATGCCGGTTGGGCTTCGCGACGGGCCAGCCCGGCCCGTAGAACGTTCAGGGCGCCCACTGTGTCGGCGTGCGCCATGTGGCCGCACACGGTGCAGTGGAACTTCTCCTGGGTGGGCCGGTTCTCCTTGGCGGTGTGGCCGCATGCGGGGCACCGCCGGGAGGTGTTGCGGGGGTCCACCGCCATCACTGTCCGTCCGGCGCTTTCAGCCTTGGCGGTCAAGATCGTCAGGAACACCCCCCAACCGGCATCGTTGATCGATCGGTTCAGCCCGGCTTTGCCCGCGGCCCCGTTGGGCAGGAAGCTGCCCGGCTGATCAGGGTCGGGCTTCGGTGCGGGGGCCCGGCTCATGTTGCGGATCTTGAGGCCTTCGTACGCGATGAAGTCATATTCGCGAACGAGGCCGAGCGCGGTCTTGTGCGCGTGGTCAAGGCGCCGGCGGCGGACCTTGCGGTGGAGTCGGGCAACATTCTCCACGGCCCTGCGGCGGCGCTTGCTGCCGCGCTTGCACCGGCTGAGCGCCCGCTGCGCGGCTTCAAGCTTCGCGGCGGCCTTGCGGCCGTGACGCGGGCTGGGCACGAACTGACCATGCGAGTCGGCGAGGAAGTTGGCTATGCCCAGGTCGATACCGACCACACTGCCGGTTGCGGGCAGCGGCTCGGGCTGGTCCTGCTCGGCGGTCAGCACGACGAACCACTTACGGCCCTCGCGCTTGACCGAGACGGTCTTGACCTTGCCGGCCACGGGCCGGTGCTGGTTGAC
>NZ_JBFBCG010000197.1:0-3054 GCF_040683105.1 Streptomyces sp. NPDC051020
GATCCTCAACTCGCTCGCCGACTACCTCGAAAAGATCAACACACCACAAAAAGCGAAACGAACTTAAAGTCACCATTTGAGGCGCAGGATACTAGAGCGTGTTTCGAAAGTGCCTGGTGAGGATGGCGGAGAGCCCATTTGTGATCCAGAATGATCGGATGGTCACGCTTGAGACTCCCCGTTTGATCCTGCGTCGCTGGCGCGAGGAAGACGTTGCGCCCATGGCTGCCGTCAATGCCGACCCCGAGGTCATGCGGTGGATCCGTGACGGCAGCGTCCGTGACGAACAGCAGACTCGCGGCGGGATCCAGGCATGGGAGAGCGAGTGGGAGTCACAGGGCTTCGGCCTGTTCGCCGTGGAGATCCGGTCCACTGGCGAGCTGGCCGGGTTCACCGGCCTTTCGGTGCCCCACTTCTTGCCGGAGGTACTGCCGGCGGTTGAGGTCGGCTGGCGGCTGGGACGTTCCCACTGGGGGCAGGGCTTGGCCACCGAGGCCGCTGCGGCCGCTGTACGGTTCGGGTTCGAAGAGCGAGGGCTGGAGCGGATCGTCAGCATCACTCAAGTAGGCAACGACGCCTCCGAACGGATCATGACCAAACTGGGGATGCATCCGGTCCGTGAGACCGTCAATCCCACCTGCGGTCGGCGAGTACGGGTGTTCGAGTTGTCGTCGGACCAGTACGTCACAACCACTCGTTGATGGCGGCAACGAGGACGGCAGCCTCGTAGCGGACCGCGAGTTTGTCGTACCTAGTGGCCACGGCTCGATGTCTCTTGAAGCGATTCATGCCGCACTCGACCGCGTGCCGGGCCTTGTAGTCGTCTGGGTCGAACTTCGGTGGCCGGCCACCGCTGGACCCGCGCTTCTTGCGGTTGCGGACCTGGTCGGCCTTGTCCGCAATGGTGCAGCGGATACCGCGACGCCGTAGGTAGGCGCCGGTCTTGCGGGACCCGTACGCCTTGTCCGCCCGCACCCGTCGCGGGCGTACGCGGGGCCTGCCGCACCCAAGTCGGGGCACCCGGATGCGGCCCAGCACGACCTCGAACTGCGGAGAATCCCCGCGCTGCCCGGCCGTGATCACGATGAACATAGGCTTCTGCCTCTGTTCGACGGCCAGGCGCAGCTTGGTGGTAAGACCGCCGCGGGAGCGTCCTAGTGCCGTGTAGTTAGCGCTGGGTGTCCGGTGTCAAGGGGTGCGGGTGGTCAGGATGTTGATGCTGATTGTGGCTTTGTAGCTGGTTCTGTCGACGGTGCCTCTGGCGTTGCACTTCGAGATGGCGCGTTTGACGACGCGTGGCCGGGTGCGGATGCGGCGGTCGGGCATGAGGTCGGCCAAGATCCGGCGGCCGATGGTGCCGACGAGGTCGATGGCCGTGTCGTTGAAGACGCCCGCGGCCTGGACGGGCAGGTCGCGGGCGGTGTTCAGGGCGATGGAGAAGCTGGCCCGGTCGGGGTCGGTGTCCGGGCGGATACCGGTGGCATCCGCCATGGCCAGTCGCAGGACCTGGTAGGTGACCACCAGTGCGAAGACTTCCTGGGCAACGCCGGCAGGGGTCCGTGCGCGAAGGACCCGGCCGCCCAGGATGGTGGACTTGATCTCCAGGTAGGAGGTCTCGACCTCCCATCGCCCATGGTAGAGCCTGATCAGCTCGGCGGCGGGGTGCGCGTGGGAGTCGGTCAGGGTCGTGACGAGACGGTAGGCGCCGGTGCGGCGCCCCTGTCAGGTACTGACGGTGATCTCGCAGTCGATGACGCGGACCGCCACGTCCCTTCGCCGAGTGCGCTGATACCGACCGTGAATGGTGACGTTGTACGCGATACCCCTGGGCAATGACGGTGCCGAGATGCGCCCGCTCGAACCGTGGCGGGCAGAGGAGTTCCTGGCCCACATCGACCGAGGACGGGAGTTCATCGGGCAGCACAACGCGCTCCCCGACGTCGTCACTGACCTGGGGTCGAGCTGGGCGTTCCTCCAGGCGTACGTAGACAGGACCGCGGCCGATACAGGCTGGCTCTACGGCATCTGGATGGACGGCGAGTTGGTCGGCGCGGTCCTCTTTCGGACTCTGGGCGTCGAGCAGGGCACCGCAGTGGCAACCTGCTGGGGCTGGAGCCGTCGGCGGTGGGCAAGGGGCCGGCGACCCGGGCCGCGCGCGTGATCACCGATCGGGCGATCGAGGAACGGGGCATCCACCGCGTGGACTGGTGGGTCTCGGCAGCGAATGAGGCCGGCATCGCTGTGGCCAGGCGGCTCGGGATGACCAAAGACGGCGTGCTGTGAGACGGGCCGGACGAGAAGAATGGCTCCTTCCTGACCATCGCACAAGCCGCCGTCTCCGCCATGACCAGCACCTTCGCGCCAGCCCGGCGGCCGACGACGGATCACCGCAGGTCCAGCCGTTCCGGACACCGCACAGCCCCTCGACTCAACTCCGGGCACGGAATGAGCTCGGACGGCTACTCCTCGCGTTCGTATTCAGCCTGCGCCCGCTTCTTGTCGAGTTCGTCCTGGGCGGCGCGGTAAATGTCGCTGACGACCTTGCGGACAGCCTGCACATCGGACCCGGACGAGGCGTCCCGGATGCGGTCGGCCCATTCATCCACGTCATGCAGATTTTCCGATTTCTCACTCATATGACATTTGTACTCTTTTGAGGCTTCGCTTGCCTCCCTTACCCGTAGATGAAGCGCCAGCGATGACCGCCGTCGACAGACCACGGCGACGTAGACGGTGCCGTGGTTCGGGAAGTCGCGCGGGAGGCATATTCAGGGAATTCCGGTGCAGTTGACGTACAGGATCACGTTGAATACGTCGCGTAGTTCGACCGAGCTGGTTGGCTGGCGGGTCTGCGGTCGAGTCGGGCTTCCCTCCAGCCCGTCAACGTCGGTTCGATCAAGGCCCATCGGGCTTGTGCGTGAGTGCGGCCGCGCGGTTCCGGGTGTCTGCCGGGGAATGGCGCCGTATGCCGGAAACCCCGGCCCGATTCCGACGGGCCGGGGTTTCCTTATGACGCAAGCGGCTGTGTTACCACTCGTCCCCGCCCTGGTCGCC
>NZ_JBFBCG010000198.1:0-3028 GCF_040683105.1 Streptomyces sp. NPDC051020
ATCGCCACCGCCGTCCTGCGCCGACACTTCCCGAAACCGGCCTCCGCGCCACCGCGCGATCAGGTCGCCGAAGCGCAGGTGATCGACTGATCGCATCGTCCGGGGCAGGCTCGTCCCCGTCGTTCCTCCCAGGACCCCGGGCTCTGCGTTCGCTCCTTCGAAGCGGTCGTCACCCCGGTGTTCCTCATCCTCCGCAGGGATGATGGTCCTCTGTCCCGGCCGGGCCGCCGGTGGAAGACTGCGGGCCGTGTCTGGGTTCGCGAGGGATACGAAGTACTACGGTAACCGGCTGGTGTACGAGCAGCTGGAGCGCAAGTGTGCCGGCTACCACGCCCGGCACTGCGAGTGCGGGCACGACTGGCTCGAAGCCCATGCCGTTCCGGTCGGGTTCACGGTGATTCCCCGGGGCGGGACCGGCTACTACGGGCTCGTCGGGCCCGGCCTGACCGAAGGCGTGGACGAGTCGGCACTGACCGCGAACGCGCTGTGGGAGGCGGTGCCCGGCAAGCCGGGCACCCAGACCTGGTACGAAAGCGTGCACATCACCTGCCGCAGCCCGCAGGCGGAGGCGGCCCGCAAGGCGGAGAACGAGCGGATCCACGGTCCGCGCCGCGAGTGCGCGCAGAATCGAAGACGGACCCGGCCACTCCCGCGCAGGTGAAGTACCTGACCACCCTCGCGGAGAAGGGCGGCGGGAACGCTTCGACGCCGGGTTCACCAAGGTGATCAAGGGCAGCGACATCGAACCGCGTGCTCCCCGAGGACGGCGTGCGCAGCCGGGTGGCCATGATTACCTGGAACAGCCCCAGGGCCTCGTCGATCGCCTTCGCCTCCAGGTGCCGCATCACCGCGGTGAGCATCGCCGTGCGCTTCGGCTCCGCCGCCCGCTCCAGCAGCGGCGCCTTCGACCCGAGTGCGTACCGGGCAAGGGCGGCCAGCCGGTTCGGTGGAAATCTGCGACAGCTTCAGGCGGCCGAGCTGGAACGCGCCGATCTCGTCCACCCGCTCCAGAGCGCGGGCGAACGCCGTGCCCGTCCTCCGTGTCGGCGGCCGGCGCAGCCGCTCCAGCTCCGAAAACCGCCTGCCCTCCGGCGTCTTCAGCATCGCCACCAGGTCGCCGGGCAGTGCCGGATCGGCCCGGCGGGCCGCCTTGGCGACCGTGGCGTGCAGCCGCTTCTCCGCAATCTTGCGGACCTCACGGGCGGGTGAGCCGCCCGCAAGCTGTTCGATGAAGCGCGCAGTCTTACCCAGGGCGACTACGAGAAGGTCCGATTGCTGCGATCCTCCGTCCTGGAGAACACCCGGCTCCCCAGCGCGCTGCCGACAACCCCGCGCCTCGTTGCCGACGCAACTGGTGCCGGGTTCACGGTTCACGAGTTCGGGAGCAGGGGCCCGCCAGCCATGAGGCCACCGTCGACGGTCAGGATATGGCCCGTGACGTATCTCGCCTCGTCGGAACCCAGGTACTGGACGGCCTCGGCAATCTCCTCCGGGGTGCCCGTCCGGTGCATGGGCAGCGCCGAATCGACCGCGTCACGCACCGCCGTGTCGTCGCCGGTGAACCGCTCGTACATGGCGGTCCGGGTGAAGCCAGGCGCGACCGCATTGACCCGGATACCGTGAGCGGCTCCTTCGAGTGCGGCCGCCTTGGTGATACCGACGACGGCATGCTTGCTCCCGACGTACAGAGTCAACCCGGGGTAACCCATCAGGCCGAAGACGGAGCTGACGTTGACGATGCTGCCGCCTCCCTGTTCCCTCATGACCCGGAACTCGTGCTTCAGGCACAGCAGAGTCCCCTTGACGTTGGTATCGAAAGTGGCCTGGTATCCCTCGTCGGTCACCTCGCTGACAGGGCCGAGTGTTCCCTCGGTGCCGGCGTTGTTGAAGGCGACATCGATCCGTCCGAACCGCGCGACCGCACGCTCGACGAGGTCCTTCACATCGGCGTCGAAGCGGACATCTGCACGCACGAACTCAGTCGGGGCACCGAGGTCGGAGAGCTCCCTGGCAAGCTGCTCGCCCACGTCCTCGTGGCGGCCGGAGACCACGAGGTTCGCGCCTTGCCGGGCGTAACCCAAGGCGGTGGCGCGGCCGATACCGGTCAGCGCACCCGTGATGAGGACGACGGGATCAGACACGTGCAGGGTCCTTCCTACGACCACGCGATTGAAAGAGCGGCGAACTGTTCGGAACCCGCACAACACCAAGTTCCGCTTCGAACGGGACGTATTCCCTCGTGCTCCGCAAGGAAGGGTTACTCAGCCGGACGACGACCGCATCGGACGCGACCGCTGCATCCAACGAACGGCGGCGCTTGACGGCCCGTATGGCCCACGGACGGCGGTCGGCGCGGACGACCCGGAGGCGATCACGCGGGCGGGAGATGAACCGAAGCCTAGACGGTCGTATACGCCCGGCTCCCAATCGGCGTACAAAGTCAGCGCCTCCGCTGTCTCGCTACGCTCCGGCACCGCAGAGGTGGCTGGCCACCAGCTCTCCACCTGGTGCGCGTCCACGAGAACGAAGTCCTGGTATCCGGACGCGGACCCCTCCGCAAACTATGAACGCCCGCTACAACCGTCAGCCGAGCTTCCAGAGACCCATCCGGTTGTCGAGGGTAGCGGCCAGCATCGTGCCGTTTGGGCTGAACGCTGCGGATCTCGCGTCCTCGGCATGCTCGTCGAGGATGGTGGTGAGCTTCCGGGGAAGATCGACCTGCTCGACCAGCTCATCCTGGACGCCCAGACCAGCCTCACTGTCGAGGCGAACGGGCCGCAACTGCGCGAGCAGCTGACGAGACTCGAGACTTCCCTTGCCGAGCTCGCGCAGCGCCCAGGGATCGACGGAGTAGGACGTGCGCGTGATCACGAGCGTGCGCCGGGCTGCGGGCCATGGGGGTGGGGTGCCTCCCGCCGACTGCTATCTCGGGATGCTGTCTTCGGTCATTGCCTGGGTGCCGATGACGTTGAGGAGCCTGATCCGGTCGGCGGCGTCGCTGCCAGGAGCGGCGGTATAGGTGACGATG
>NZ_JBFBCG010000199.1:0-3009 GCF_040683105.1 Streptomyces sp. NPDC051020
CCTACCTGCCCGGCCTGCTGCGCGGTGAGGGGATCGACGGACGCCACATCACCATCCGCCAACTCCTCCAGCACACCAGCGGCCTGCCCGAATACATGGAGTCCCCCATCTTCGCGGACTTCCCCGCCGTCCGGTACCGGTACTTCGAGCCGCGCGACCTGCTTGACGGCGCCCTGAAGCAGGAGGCCCACTTCTCCCCGGGCGCGAAGTGGGAGTACAACAACACGAACTACCTGGTCGCGGGCCTGATCATCCAGAAGGTCACCGGCCGCCCCATAGGCGAGGAGATCAACCGGCGCATCATCGACCGCATCGGACTGCGCCACACCTACTTCCCCACCCCCGGAGAGACGACCATCCACGAGCCCCACCCCAAGGGCTACGAACGGGAAGCGGCCGACGGACCTCTGATCGACTACACCACCATGGACATGTCCATGGCATGGGCTGCCGGTGCTCTGGTTTCCACCAACAGCGACCTCAACCGCTTCTACACCGCCCTCCTCGACGGCAAACTCCTGCCCCCGGCCCAGCTCGCCCAGATGCGCACCACCGTCCCCGCAGAGGCACGCGGCCCCGGCGTCCGCTACGGACTGGGCCTGACCAGCACGCCGCTGTCATGCGGCGGCGTCTACTGGGGCCACGGCGGAACCGCCCTGGGATACCGGACACGAGGAGGCGTCACAGAGGACGGACGTGCCGCCGGCATCGCGGTAACCACCGCCCCGACGGGTGCAGCCTCCCAGCGGGTGGAGGCCGCCGTCGACACGGCGCTGTGCCGCTGACCCAGGCAGAGACAGACGGGAAGACGACCCGCAGGGTCGTCGGCGCGTTCCGGCGGCCCCGGCCCCGTTCCGTGGAAATGCGCAGGTGCTGACCAGCACGCAGGGCGGACGCCGGCACGCCAGATGTACGCCTCCCTCGGACCTGGCGGGGAGCCCCGGGTGATCGAGCCGCGCCGCTCTATCCGCGCCCGGATCACAAGCCCCGGCAGCAGCGACCGGACCACGGCCCACTCCGCGCCCGGCATGTCCGAGGGATACCGCCGAACACGCTCCGGGCGATCGGCCGCATTCCCGAACCGGTGAGCGACACAATCACACGCCGGAGCAGCCGAGTTGAACTCCACCGGCACGAGCACGTACAACCGCGGCAACAGGGTCTCCTGGATCGGTCGGCTTCGCAACCCCGAGCCGCCAAGAGGCCCTGCCTTCATGCCCGCAGCCGACGGCAGCCACCCAATCGAGACTCCCGTTCTAGACACACCCCTCAAGATCGGAACGACAACAGCTACTCAAAGCGTTCAGTCACGGAAAGCAGGCCGGCAAGTGGCTTGCCGACAACCACGCGTTTCTTCGTCGACACCACCGATGACAGCAAGTCCGACAGTGTTGGCTGCATGACGACGGCGTCTGGGTATCGCTGCAGGACGAGGACAGGGTGTTCGTTGAACCCCTGCATGTTCTCGACGGCTTCCGGGCCGACCATGGGGGGCTGGGCAAGAAGCGCCCCCGGCTCCTCGCCGTCATCGTCGGCTTCGGCGGACTGGGCGTCCAGGAAGCAGCCAGCAAGCCGTCGCGGCATCCCGTTCGCGCCCATACTCCCGTTCGGCGCATGGCGGGACACGGTCGCGCACCGCACTCACCGCCCCTCGACAGCAACCGACAGAACGCCCAGAACGGATAGATCGCCAGCGCCGATCACGCATCCTTTCCCTTCCGGCCACCCGCACGCCAAAGAATCAGCAGGTCAGAAGCCTGCCGGGGGCGCCCCGCCCAACCAACCCGATACAGGGCCTCCCCATCAACCCGCATCCGCTAGGCTGTCCCTGGTTGGCCACTGGTACGCCGCATCGCCCGTCCAGGCAAGAATACGGAAGGTGCCACACCTCGTCTGACCAGTGGGCTTGTACACCTAGCGGAAGATCCACTCTCTGGGTTTTCTTCAAGGATTCCTACAAGCCCCCGCCTTCGCCTTCGTAGCTCAGGGGATAGAGCACCGCTCTCCTAAAGCGGGTGTCGCAGGTTCGAATCCTGCCGGGGGCACAAGCGAAAAGGCCACCTAGGAACGTTCCTAGGTGGCCTTTGACATCTACTTCTGACATCAACGCGGGCGATCACCCACGATCGGGGCGCCTCTGCCTGAGCAACCGGTCGATGTGGCTCATGGCCTCCCGTTGCGTGTCCTGGACGACGTGGGTGTAGACGTCCATGGTGATGCTGATCTGAGAGTGCCCAAGGATCTCCATTACGACGCGGGGCGCGACTCCGGCCGCCGTGAGGAGAGTGGCGGTGCCGTGTCGGGCGTCGTGCAACCGGATCACGCAAAGGCCAGCGGTCTCGGCGACACGGGTGAAGGAGCGGTAGACGTTCCGCGGCTCGACCTGGCGGCCGGTGCGGGTGGTGAAGACGTAGCCGGACTCCTGCCACCGCTCCCCCGCCTTGGCACGAGCAGCTGCCTGCCGCATCCGGTGCCAGCGCAGGGGCGCGATGCAGAGGGCGGGCAGCGGGACGACCCGGCGACGGCGGCTCTTGGGATCGTCGTCGTAGAGGACGCCCCGGCGACGCTGCGTCTGCTGGCGGACGTAGAGGACGCGGTTGTCGAGGTCAAGGTCCGACCAGCGCAGGCCAACGATCTCACCCCGGCGGAGCCCCATGGCGATGGCGAGCACGAACGCCGCGTACAACGGGTCCTTACGGGAGGCTGCGAGGAAGTCCAGCGTTTCGTCGAGAGTCCAGGGCTTCAGTTCGCGGTTGTCGGTGCGGGGTGGCTCGACCAGCTTGGCGACGTTGCGCGTGATCAGTTCCTCACGGCAGGCAGAGGACAGCGCCGACCGCAGCACGCGGTGCGATTCCTTGGCGGTCGCCGCAGTCGTCTCCTTCTCCAGGCGGACAAGGAAGCGCCGCACGTCGGCGTGAGGTTCCCCCGAGATGCGGACGGATGTGACGGCTGGTCAGATGGATCTCATGAGAGGACCTGTGACCATGGCTGCCCCGAGGAAATACCCGC
>NZ_JBFBCG010000200.1:0-2939 GCF_040683105.1 Streptomyces sp. NPDC051020
CCCGGACGGCACCTGGACCCGCCAGGTCTCGCCCTGACCGTCATCGCCATCGCCCTGCTGAACTACGCCGTCATCCAGGGCGGATACGCTGGCTTTGGCACCCCCGCGGTCCTATGGTCCTTCGCCGGGTTCGTTCTCGTCCTCGCCGCCTTCCTGGTCGTCGAGAGCCGCAGCCGCACTCCGATGCTCAACCTGCGGCTGTTCCGCAACCCCTCCTTCACGGCGGCCAATCTGGTCGCCATGGTCGCCCAGTACGCGTTCGTCGGCATGGCGATCGCCCAGGTCCTGTTCTACCAGCGTGTCCGCCATGAATCGATCCTGGAGACCGGCCTGCTCACCCTGCCGGTGACCGGCACCTATCTGCTGGTCAGCGCCGTGGCAGGCCGGGTCGTCGGCAGACTCGGCTTCAAAGTCACCCTCACTGGCGGCTCCCTGATCGCGGCCACCGGAACGCTGCTGATGCTCACCCAGACCGCACACACCTCCGCAGCACTGATCGGCCTGTACCTCGGCATCTTCGGTGCGGGCGCGGCGCTGGTCCTCCCGCCCAGCACCGCCGCCGCGGTCGTCAGCGTTCCCCCGGCCGAGGCAGGCATGGCCAGCGGCACCGTCAACCTCTTCCGGCAGATCGGCAACACCCTCGGGGCCAGCGTCACGGGAACCATCGTCACCAGCGGGCTGATCAGCCGACTGCCGGACCAGCTCACCCAGCACGGAGTCCCGTCCGAAGCCACCCCGGACATCACCGACGGCATAGCCTCCGGCACCCCGATCGCCGCCGTCCCCGCCGGAATCCGCGACAACGTCACGGCCGCCTTCGAAGACGCCTTCACCTCCGCGCTCCACCTGGCCGTCCTGATCCCAGCCGTCGGAGCCCTCCTCGCCGCAGTGGCCGCCGTGCTCTTCGTACGCAAACGCGCCTAGACGCACCGAGCACACCCATAGCTGCCGTCGTATCCGCACCCTCAGAGAGACCGCCATGAACATCGAAGCAAGGACCCCGGAGAACACCGCGTTCGTCCTGGTCGATTACGTCACCGGCTACGCCAACCTCATCCGGACACAGTCCATCAGCGACAACGTCACCGGGGCCGTCGCCCTGGCCCGCATGGCGCTCGGATACGGGGCGCCGCTGGTGGTGACGCTGGGCCCCGAGCGCGACCCGCGCGGCACCCTCTACCCCGAACTCGCCAGGGAGATCGGCGACCTGCCCCTCGTCCACCGGGCCGGTTCCTTCGACGCCTTCGGTCACCCCGGCTTCGAGGCGGCGATTGAGGCGACCGGCGTATGCCACCTGGTGATCGCCGGACTCACCACCGAGGGCTGCGTCCTGCGCACCGCGGTGGGTGCGTTGCGGCGGGGGCTGGGCGTGACAGTCGTCGTCGACGCCACCGCCGGCTCCACCCAGGTCGCCCACGACACCGCCCTGGCCCGGCTCACCCAACTCGGCGTGACCTTCACCACCTGGCTCTCCCTGGCCGCCGAACTCCAGGTGACCTACGACGACGAGAGGACCGTCGACGTATTCCGCTTGGTCCAGGCCCTCGACCCTTCCTACGCCATGAACACCGAGCAGCTCACCAACGCGCTGCGCCTGGGGGCGTCGGCCGGTACACCGTGACCGTCCGGCTTGGCCGGAGCGATATGTCAGCTCCTCCAGCCACCCGGTGGGTACCTCCCCGATGGGCCCAGGACGCCGTCTCCGTCGTGGAATCGGAGTTGCCGTTACGAGGTCCTGCCGGCCTGCGTGCCGCTGACGCCTCCGTCGTCCCGTCCGTCCCCCAGCCAATACCAACGGCATACCGTTCGTCGTCGGCGGCGCCCGCCAGCGCCGTCGAGCCGGCTGTGGTGCAGGCCGGTCCGGGGGCGGAGGGACCAGATCTCGGTCACACGAACCGGACGACCGCTCCCGCCGGGTAGCCGGACTGGTCGCGCGCGGGATACCGCGATGGGATGAAGCCGCCTGGCGACGATGCCGTGACCGATGCCGCCGCGTGCGCCGAATCCCTCGACGCCTGCCCCCGCTGCCCCGGACCGGGCGCGGCGACCACCCATTGTGAACCGAACAAGCAGAAAGAGTCCGTGATGGTGACGAAAGACAACTCCGACGGCGGCGGCACCGACTGACGCAAGTTCCTCGGCATGGCCGCCGGGGCGGCGGGCGTCGTGGCCGCGAGCCAGCTGACGATGCCCGGCACCGCACAGGCGGCGGGCGGCACTGCCACTGCCGGCTCCTCAGGGGCGCAAGCCTCCGCGACCATCCCACAGATCCCTGGGGTCCGCCCGTTCCGGATCAAGGTCCCCGAGGAGACCTGCGGGAGATGCGGCGGCGTATCCGCGCGACCCGCTGGCCCGACAAGGAGACCGTGACCGACCGCTCCCAGGATGCCGTGACCGACCGCTCCCAGGGTGCGCAGCTGGCGAAGCTCCGTCCGCTGGTCGAGTACTGGGGCAAGGGATACGACTGACGCAAGGCCGAACGGCGGCTCAACGCCCTGCCGCGGTTCATCACCGAGATCGACGACCTGGACATTCAGTGTGTCTGGTGCAGCGCCCGCTGTTGCTGTTCCTCGTTGAGGTGGGTCCAGTCGCGGGTTTGCCGTGCGGTCCAGCGCCCGATGTCGTCGCCGCGATGCTTACCCCGGGCGCGATCTCGACGAGGCCGGCACCGCTCGTGAGGAGCACGCGCAGGCCGGTGTAGTGGCGTTGCCAGTCGAGGACCTGCTGCCGTGGCGTGCGCCGGGATGTCGTCCTCGGGTCACACGTCAAAGGGGGCGGGGGCGCGTCGGGGTGTTTGCGGCGGGGGTGCGGGGTGCCGTTCCGTGCGCGACCTACCGGGGGTCAGCCTGCTGCCCGATCATGGAGACCAGGGTGGCGACGAGTTCGTCGGCGGTGATGTGCCACTTGTCCGGGGACAAATGGCCGTTGGCCTCCATGTC
>NZ_JBFBCG010000201.1:0-2821 GCF_040683105.1 Streptomyces sp. NPDC051020
ACAGCGTCAGGTTCGCCTCGGCCCGGGTGGCGAAGACGCGGCCGCGAACGCATTCGGTCTTGATGAGCATCCACAGATTCTCGGCGAGGGCGTTGACGCTCCTATAGCTGTCAACTCGTTGCGGGGATCGTCTGTGGAACGGGTCGAATCAGGTGGTAGACCTCGCGGATGACGTAGCGCTTGAGGCAGCGGATGATCTCGCGTTTCGTCTTGCCTTCGGCGGTGCGGCGGGCGACGTAGTCGATCGTGGGTTGATGGAACCGCATGCGGACGATGACGGTTCGATAGATCGCGGCGTTGAGCTGCCGGTGGCCGCCGCGGTTGATGCGGTGCCTGCCGCTGGTCATGCCGGAGCCGGTGGGTACTGGAGCGATGCCCGCGAGCTTGGCTAGGGCGGCTTCGGACTTGATGCGTTCGGGGTTGTCGCCGGCCACGACGAGGATCTCCGCGGCTGTGTCCACGCCGATGCCGAAAGGTTCGAGCAGTTGCGGGGCGGCGCGGTGAACCAGATCAGCGATCATTTTCGTCAGGTCCTTGGCCTCGGCGTCGAGGTACTGCCACCGCTTGGCCAGCGTGCGCAGAGCATGGCGCAGTGCGTCCTCGGGGCCCTCCAATTGCCGAGGACGCAGGCCCGCCAGATGCCGGGCCAGGGCGATCTGCGTTTTGCCTGCGGTTTCGTTCCGCAAGGCATCTGGGGCGTGGACAAGCATCGCCTTCATAGTGACCATCGCCGCTGTGCGCTGTTCAACGGCCTGGTCGTGGGCGATCTTGAGCTGACGGATCATCTCGGCTTCGCCGTCGGCGCTCTTGGGCGTGGCCGTCGCGAATCCAGCCAGGACGGCTCGGGCGGCGTTCTCGGCATCCAGGGTGTCGGACTTGCCGTTCATCCGCCGCAGCCGTCGGTCCGGGCGGCCTGCCTCAACCACCTTGTGCCCGGCCCGGCGCAGGAACGAGGCCAGCGTGGCACCGTAGGAGCCGGTACCCTCGACTCCGAACGCCAGCACCTTGCCGAACAAGGCTGCCCAGACCGCAAGTTGCTGGAATCCGCCGGTGTCTGTGGGGATCGTCAAGGTCGCCAGGATTCCGCCGATGGTGTCCATGACTGCCGCGACGTGCACGTGCTTGTGTGTGTCGACGCCGATCACAACATGCCCAGACCTGGGCTGTTCGCTGTCGTCCACGATATTCCTCCCGGTCGCTAACGTGAGGTACACGCTGTCGCCGGTCGGACGGACAGGACTGTCACGGGGACGCTTTGACGAGGTGGCTCCAGGCTCCTGACTTGTTGAATCGACCCCAGATGCTCGGTCTGCAGCCGTAGCGTCCAGGGTGTCGGTCGGCATGGGCCCGCAGTGCTCCTTGCCGCCCTCGGGCTGGCTCACTGATAGCGTGCCGCCGTCGGCCGACACCCGCGCGGTGTGGCTCGACAGAGGCATGAAGGTGACGCAGTGACTTCAAGTCAGGGTGCCCACCGCACTTCCCTTCCTGATTCATCGAGTGCGAGGACAGCAGCCTGTGTTCCTGATCGGTGTCGATCCCCACAAGTCGTCCCACACCGCCGTCGCCGTTGACGCCGCAGGCCATCAGGTGGCCCAGCGCCGGTTCGTCGTCAACGCTGGAACATTCCGCCAGCTGATGCGCTGGTGCGAGCAGTGGCCCGACCGTCGTTTCGCGGTCGAGGGTGCCGGCGGCCTGGGCCGCTCGCTCGCCCAGCAGCTGGCAGCCGCGGGCGAGAACGTGGTCGACGTGCCCTCCACCCTTTCGGCCCGGGCCCGGCTGCTGGCCACCGGAGGAGACCGCAAGACCGACGCCAAGGACGCCCTCCACGTTGCCCAGGTCGCCCTTTTCCGCCATGACCTGCGACCCGTAGTCCAGGAAGACCAGACCACGATCCTGCGGCTGCTGACCGAGCGGCGAGACGACCTGGTCCACGAGCGCACCCGCGTCCTCAACCGGCTCCACGCCGTCCTGCGTGATCTCCTGCCCGGCGGAGCACCCACCGGCTTGTCGGCCGACAAGGCTGCCGCCCTGATGAAGGGCATCCGGCCGGTCACGGCCACCGACAACTGCCGCCGGGACATAGCCCGTGACCTGCTGGCCGACCTGCGCAGACTGGACCGGCAGGTCAAGGACAACGAAGCCGAAATGCGCGAGGCCGTCGCCGCGACCCGCACGACGCTGACCACCCTGCCGGGCCTGGGTACCGTGCTGGCCGCGAAAGTCCTCGGCCACATCGGGGACGTCAGCCGGTTCCCCACCGAGCACCACTTCGCCAGCTATACCGGCAGCGCACCCCTGGACGCCTCCAGCGGCAACAATGTCCGCCACCGGCTCAACACCGGCGGCAACCGCGCGCTGAACTCGGTTCTGCACACCATCGCCGTCTGCCAAATCCGCGACGGCGGGCGCGGGCAGGACTACTACCTCCGCAAGATCAGCGAGGGAAAGACACCATCCGAAGCCCGCAGAGCGCTCAAACGACGCCTGTCCAACGTGGTCTACCGGATCATGAAACGAGACCAACGAACCCACCTCGCTCAAGCCGCTTGACACACAGAGGCGCTATCAGGTCACGTCCTTCCGGCGGCAGCGCTTGCTGCGTGCCCGGCCGGACGGTCGACAGATCAACGCCAGGACACCCGTGGGGTCGGTCGTAAGCAAGGGTCAGACCGTCGCGGCCGGGACTACCCGATCCTTGCGGGATCCGGTACGAAAAGACTGACAGACGTACGAGTCGCCCACTGACCCTATGGATGCATCAACTCCGGCCCGTAGCAGGCGTGTTGTGAGCTTAATGGATGTGTATTGGCAGCCGTGGTCG
>NZ_JBFBCG010000202.1:0-2760 GCF_040683105.1 Streptomyces sp. NPDC051020
GGCCCTCGCGTTGCTGTGCGCGGCCGTCTCGGCGGTGCTGACCGGGGCTCGCTCGCTCATCGCGATCAGCGAGTGGATCACGGATGCCCCGCAGCATGTGCTGGGCGTCCTTGGCTTCGTTGCCGATCCGCTTACCGGTCTGCGGCCGGTGCCGCACGCCGCAACCATGCGCCGCCTGCTGCAGCGTGTGGACGGCGACGCGCTGGACGCGGCGATCAGCGCGTATCTGCAGGCCAGAACACCTCCCCCGGTCGAACCGGACGCGGAGAAAGGGCCGGTGCGACGGGTGATCGCGGTCGACGGCAAGGTGGTCCGCGGATCGCGAACCGCAACGGCCACGGCGATCCAGCTACTGGCAGCGATGGACCACCACGGCGTGGTCCTGGCCCAGCGGCAGGTCGCTTCCAAGAGCAACGAGATTCCCTCCTTCGCGCCGTTGCTGGACGGCCTCCAGCTGGAGAACACGGTGGTGACCGCCGACGCCCTGCACACCCAGCACGACCACGGCGCCTACCTGACCAGTCGCGGCGCCCACTACGTGGCCGTCGTCAAGAAGAACCACCCCGGCCTGTATGCCCAGGTCACAGGGCTCCCCTGGCGGGACATCCCGCTCGGGCACCGCACTCGCGACCACGCCCACCACCGCGACGAGGTCCGCCGGCTCAAGGCCGCCGCCTTCAGCCACCTCGACTACCCCGGAGCCCGCCAGGCGATCCAAGTCGTACGGTGGCGACGCGACTTGAGCACCGGAAAGCTGACCATCGAGCGCGTCTACCTGATCACCAGCCTGACCGTTTTCGACGCCACCTGCGCCGAACTCGCCACCTGGATCAGAGGCCACTGGGGTATCGAGAACCTCCTGCACCACGTGCGTGACCGCACATTCCGCGAGGACGACTCCAAGGTCCGCACCGGCACCCTGCCCCGCGCCATGGCCTCCCTACGCAACCTCGCCATCAGCATCTTCCGCCAGGACGGCGAGACCAACATCGCCGCCGCCCTCCGCCGCACCGGCCGCGACTACCACCGGCCCCTACGAGCCCTCGGCCTCACGTGACGAACCCAGACAGATCTCGATCATGCAATGACCCTGGTTGCGCAGGTTGGCGACGAACGCGTCGACGTCATTGGCGTTGAGAGCCATAACGAATTCCTCTCCTCCGTAATTATCCCCGCCCAATAATTCGGGCCGGGCTCGCCTCGAAGGTTTCACAGTACAAGATCACGTGTCAAGAAATTTTTTACAGCCCTGCCGTCATGATGCCTGGCATGTCCAAATATCTGGCTTCTTTATTCCTTTTTGTCGGGATAGTTCCTGGACGTCGTGGAGAGTGTAGGGTGGGCCAGATGGTTCTCGGTGGGTCATTCTCCGTGTTGCGACACGGGCCTTTTCGTCTATTTCTCCTCGCTCGCCTGATATCAATGAGCGGGTCGGCCATGGCGCCCGTGGCGCTGGCTTTCACGGTGCTCGGCTTCGATAGCCATCCGGCGTCCCTGGCGATCGTTCTGGCCAGCAACACGGTGCCCCAGTTGGCCCTGCTGCTCGTCGGCGGCGTGGTCGCCGACCGGTTCTCCCGGCGGCACCTGATCGTGTTCGGCAACCTGGCGCCGGCTCTCACTCAGGCCTGCGTGGCTCTACTGGTGGCCTGCGGAAACGCCACCACCAGCCGGATCGCCGTGCTCGCCGCCGTGGCGGGTGGCGCGTCCGCACTGATGCAGCCGGCGATGAACAGCCTGCTGCCCCAACTGGTGGACCCCACGCAACTCCAGGAGGCCAACGCACTGCTGCGGCTTCCGACCAACTTGATCAGAATTGTGGCGCCGGCGATTGGCGGGGCACTCGTGGCGCTCGTCGGGCCGCAATGGACACTCGGCTGGGACGCGGCGAGTTTCGCCATCGCAGCACTATTGTGCAGCCGCCTCCCCATTTCCGGGGCGGTGAAATCAGGAGCCTCAGTCATCCGGGATTTTCGCGACGGGTGGAGTGAATTTATCCGGAGATTCTGGCTCTGGTCCTACGTGCTTTCCGGGGCCGTCGTCGTGGCCCTGTGGCTCGGTGGATATCAGCTCCTTGGCCCCGTTGTCGTACACGACCTGAACCTGGGGCCAGCAGTGTGGGGAAGCATCCAGGGGGCATTTGCCGTGGGGCTTGTCGTTGGCGGGTTTATTTCCCTGAAATGGAAGCCGTCACGCATCATGGTCGCTTGCGTCTGTGCGAACCTGCCCTTGGCCCTGCCACTGATCGCCCTGGCCGCGGGAGCCCGGCTCGTCTGGTTGTGTGCCTCCGCAGTCCTGGCTGGTATCGGTCTCGACCTCGCGATCGTGTGCTGGAACACCGCGATCCAGGAACAACTGCCGACCGCACTGCTGGGACGGGTCAGCTCCTTCAGTTCCATTGGCGAGCTCATGGCGGTCCCGCTGGGCTATCTCGTCGTCGGTGCCACCGCCACCCATGTCGGGTCCGCCTCCGTGCTGACCGTCAGCGCCGTGGTGATGACGCTGGCAACCCTCGTGCTACTGGCCGCTCCTAGCGTGTGGGCCGTCCGCCGGCTGCCCGCCGAGCAGTCGGCCCCGCTCGGCGTCGGCGCCTGAGCCCCCGTCTTGCCCCGCCGTGGGGGCAAGGTACGCGGGGACATCCCGGACCTCCGCGACAGGGAACCGGGGAGGGCACGGGGGCTCACCGCAGCGGGTAGGTCTTGAGGTTCACCGGGCCCTCCGGGCTTGGGCCCATGACGTTCTGACGGGCCGCTGAGCGGCCCG
>NZ_JBFBCG010000203.1:0-2653 GCF_040683105.1 Streptomyces sp. NPDC051020
GGCCACCCCACGCCCGAATCCGCAGCCCAGCCCCGAAACGGCCTGCCCGACCCCGAAACGATCAACCGGGAATCACGCCGGTGGATCCGAGCTCAACAGCCACCCCTATTTGCGTTCTTGCTGTCTATCCGCACACTGAACAGTTTACGCGGCTCGCCCATACTGCCGGGCTCGGGCGGAGCGTGTGAGGGTGCATCAAAGTGGGTCCGGATAAAGTGCTTTCTAAGGGCCTACTGCCCCCGCATATGTGGCTGCTTCCTTGTGCCAAAGCTTTTACTGAATCCGGATCTCGGGCTCGTGCCACTCTGGGGTACGCCGTTGCGTGCGGGCATGCCTGTTCTCAGGGGCCGGCGCCCGCTACGGGCGGTGCAGCTGGATGCCGGTGACCCGGGCCTGGGGGTAGAGGGGCCCTCTTCCAGGGGTGTGTGTGTAGGGAGTCCTGCACACGGCGCAGCGGGCGAGGTAGAGCGCGGAAGCGGGGCTGTGCGCGGGTGCGGGTGCGGGTGTGACGGTGTACTCGCGTTGTTCGATGACGGTGATGAGGCGACGCGGTCAACATCGCCCGGCTCTGGGTCGAGGACATGCCTTCTCTGGAGCCCGGCGGGCGAGCCACGGTTCGCCTCGTGCCCATCACCCCCTCGCAGTGGAAGCACGTCCAGCCCGGCCAGCTGATCACCATGCACGAGGACCGATCCGTGGCCGGCACCGCAGTCATCCTGGAGGTTCACCGCCCTGCCACCACCATGCCCGCGGGATGACGTCGACTGATCGCAGGGCCCTTGCTGGTGCACATACCTCTGTACTTGGTGGAGCAGTCAACGAAGTACGCCGACACTCGGCCCCGCGGCGCGGACCTGACCCGCAAACGGGCCGGGAACCGTCGGCCCCGCGTCAACGTGACTGCCAGGGAAGCTTGGAGGGCTCTTCGAACCACTGGGAGGTCCGTGTTGGACGCGTTCGATACACCCGGGTCGGAACTCGACCTGTCAGACGAAGCCGACGACCTCAGCGACACCGCCGCCGCATGGGACTCGAAGCCGCCGTCCGCTCCGGATGTCGTCTTCAAGGAGGGAGCGGCCTCGCCCGGGCCGGCTTTTCCCCTTCCCGCCCCCTGGGCCAAGGTCCGCGGGAATCCCGCTGCCTCTTCCTCGCCGGTGCAGTCTGGCGGCGGGCTTGAGGACGACCTCACGTGTGTTCCGTCAGATGGAGCGGAGGGGCTGAAGCGGCGGGCGGAGCGGATCGAGAGGCTCAGCCGCGCCATCGAGTGCCTGGAGCCGCGGCCAGCCCGCGATTGGCGATCGACACGTCAGGTCGCTCAACTCCTGGACGAACTGGAGCATGTGGCCGTCACAGTCATGCCCTCTCGAGGCCTGATCACTTCGCCCCTGCTCAACGAGATCCGAGGGGCGCGCCCTGCCACGCCGATGAAACTGGCGGCTTTCGCGCGGGATTTCACTGCTGCGGCCTTCCAGTCGACCGCCCCCGACGGCAGCCGCACGCCACGGCGGGGCGGCTTCGACACGGCATGCGCGATCAGCATGGCCGAGGACGCACTTGCCTGGAGTGGACCGGACCCGGGCCTGGCGGCACTGCAGACAGTGGACACGGTGGTCCACCACAGCGGGGCAGGCCCACTCCTACGGACCGGCATGCGGCTCACCCTGCTGTGGGCGCACCCCGCCTCCATGGTCTTCGCCGTGGTCAGGATGCTGTCCGACCGCCCGGAAGGCCCCGCAGCGACGCCAGGGACCGTGATGCGTGACGCCGCCCTGGACAAGGTGCTGGGCGTGATCTTCGGCGCGTGACCCGCAGTCCGGCCATCGAAGGCTGACCGTCGTCAAGGGTGGCTGGTCAGGTCCTTGCTCATGTGCACGATCTTGCCTCCCCCGAAGGGCTCCTCGCCGTCAATCCGGTACCCGAGCCGACGGTAGAGGCGGATGTTCTCGGTGAACTGCTCGTTGGTGTAGAGCCGCAGCCGGCCCATCCCGCCCTCGGCAGCAACATGTTCAGCGTGTCCCATGAGGCGCCGGCCGATTCCCTTGCCCTGGCTGGAGGGTGAAACGGCCACGTTCTCGATTAGCAGGAGACCGTCGTCCTCGACAATGAGCTCGATGAGACCCACCAGCTCACCGCCCTGGTGAAGCAGGTCGATGCGGTGGGCCGTGATCGCCCAGGCGTAGTCGACGGTCATGGGCTTGGGCGGTCGGCCGATCACCGGTACCCACTTCGCGTAGGCGCTGTGGACCAGCGCATGCACGGCGTCGGTGTCGTCCGGTGCTGCTCGCCGCAGCGTGAGTTCGTCTGGCACAGCTCCCATGATGGCCTAAGAGGTCATCTCAATTGGTGAGGCGCCGTCGGATGAACGGCGCCGTTCCCAAGACGAGTACGGCGAAGGCGATCAGTCGTTGGAGGCCGGGCTGCTCAGACAGGGTGCTGTGCTGGATGCCGTAGGTCGCGTACCAGTTTGCGGAGAGGTCGGTCGTCATGATGGCGCACGCCAGGTCCGTTCCTTGACGCTTGCCGCTGACCAGTAGCACGGCGGCCAGCGGGTCAAAGAGTGAGGTTCCCCCGAGATGCGGGGAATGGTGACAGCGGGTCAGATGGGTCTCATGAGAGGAGCCCAGACGATGCCTGCGCCGAGGAAGTACCCGCT
>NZ_JBFBCG010000204.1:0-2577 GCF_040683105.1 Streptomyces sp. NPDC051020
GAGGACGGCTGAGAGGCCGAGGCGCAATGCGGAGCCGCTCGACCTGACGGCTTGTCAACACGTCTTCGCGACACGCCGACCGCACCCCGCCTCGATCTCCTTTGTCCAACCGTGCCCCGGGTACCAGAGTGTGGCCGTCGCCGCGGAGGCGGCGCGTTCGGCATCCAGTTCGACTGCGGGGGGTAGGAATTGTCGATCACCACGCTGGATCACGGGGACGGCAAGGTGGATCCGGTCTCGATCTACGAAGGGGCAGACATCGAGGAGTTGCGCCAGATAGTGGGCCAGCGGCTGTCACCGCACCGGCTGACGATCCTGGGTGCGCAGCGGCTGCCCGGCAGATTCCGAGCCTTCCATGAGGGCCCGGTGGGGCTGTACGACCTGGCCTACGGTGCTCCGGTGCGGCTGCTGGCACAGGATCTGACCGACTTCTACAACGTCATCCTGCCGCAGGCCGGCGGCGGGGCGGTGGTCGTCAACGGCACGGCGCTGTCGTCCCCGTTGTCCGTTGCCGGACCAGGGGACGTGGTCTCGATGGAGTGGGACCACCGAGCCGTCAACGCGGCGCTCGCCATGTCCCGGGAGACCGTGGACGAGGTGCTCGCGGTGCGCTTGGGGGACATCCCGCAGACGTCGCTGCGCTTCCGCGAGCACCTGCTCGACCAGGCGAACCCGGCCGTGCAGTCCTGGCTGGCACTCGCCCGCGCCTTCCGGCAGTTCATCCTCTCCCCGCTGGCGCATCGCTCCGACCTGGGCGTCCGGCACTTCGAACGCCTTCTGGTCGACACCCTGCTGGACGCCCAGGCCCACTCCTGGAGCAGTGCCGTGGCCGACCGCGGCTCCACGATGCTGCCGAGCGCCCTGCGCCGGGCGACGGCCTACTGCGCGGAGCACGTCGACGAGGCCGTCTCGGTCTCCGACATCGCACAGGCGGCCCGGATCAGCGTGCGGACCCTGCGGGAGGGTTTCCGGACCCATCTGGACACCACGCCTTTGGCGTACCTGCGCAGAGTTCGGCTCGACCGCGCCCACCATGAGCTGACGGCCATCGCCGAAGGACAGGCCACCGGATCGGTCACCGATGTCGCCTGCCGCTGGGGCTTCACGCACCTCGGCCGGTTCAGCGCCGAGTACCGGCGGACGTACGGGCGCCTGCCCTCGGATACCTCAAGGGGGCGGCGCTGACTATCCACAAACGTGTGAAGCCCTGGCCCCGAACCGGATAGTCCCGTGATCACGGCTCGGGAGAGTCTGGATCCCGACGGCGGCTCACGCCGCTCCGACAGACGAAGGGACACAGTCTCCATGGCTACGACGATCGGCAAGGGTCTGCGCAAGGCCGCGAAGGCGGCCGGCATCACCGCCGCGGTCGCGCTTCTCACAGTCGGCACCATCGGGCAGGCTCAGGCATCCACGAGCGCCGGCTACATGGGCGACGGCTACGCCAACAACACGCACGGCGTGTGGTGCGTGCAGCACCTCCTCAACGACGTCGCGCAGGACGCGGGCCAGGGACGCCCGCTGGCCGAGGACGGACTGTGGGGCCCCAACACCAAGTCCTGGGTCAAGTGGTACCAGTCCACCTCCCCCTACAACCTCACCTCGGACGGAGTCGTGGGCAAGGGGACCGGCGGCTTTCTGCTGCTCGAGGGCGACCAGTACTACGGCGGGAGAAACTACTGCTACGACTACGTCCCGTCGTACTTCTAGGCCCGACCGGTCGGGCGGCGCCGCTCGGCAGCGCACGAAAACGGCGAAAGCCCCCGGAAAGGGGGCTTTCGTCTTTGTGGGTCGTTCAGGAACTCCGCTGACCACGGGCGATGCCGCCACGTGGGGCGGGCCCGTCAGTTGCGCGATCTTGCCAGGGGACGTATGCGACGCTACTGCGCATGAACCGACTGGCCCATGAGACGTCCCCGTACCTGCTCCAGCACGCCGACAACCCCGTCGACTGGTGGCCCTGGTCGGCCGGGGCCTTCGAGGAGGCGAGCCGGCGGAACGTGCCCGTCCTGCTGACGCGTAAATAGAAGGAGGTCGGGGTGGGTGTGGGCAGGGCTGGGTGTCCGGTGGCCGTTGAGGCTGCCGGGTGTCCGGGGCTGTCGGTCAGGCTGCGGTCTCCCTGGGGTTGAGGGTGACGGTGTAGCCGAGCTGGTTGAGCTGGTTGACGGCCCGGCGGGTGGCGCGTTCGGGGTCGCGTTGGGTGAAGTAGGAGCCGCCGAGTTCCTGGTAGCCGACGTTGTCGCTCAGCATGTGCCAGATCGCGGTGATGATCGAGTGCTCGACGGCGACCAGTGCCCTGAGCGGGCCGCGGCGGGCGGTGAGCCGCCTGTATCGGGCCTGGAGGTAGGTGTCCTTGGTTCTCACCGCGCCGAACGCGGCGAGTCCGAGGGCGCCTTTGAGGTAGGGGTTGCCGGGTCGGACCTTGGTGTTCTTGGTGCGGCCGGCGGACTCGTGGTGGCCGGGGCAGACGCTGGCCCAGGACGGCGCTGTCACGTTGTTGGGTGTGTTGGTGCCTGACGGCGCGTCGGGGCGTGGTGGGCTTGTGGTCCGGGCCTGGGGTCAGGCCGTGGTGGGCCG
>NZ_JBFBCG010000205.1:0-2531 GCF_040683105.1 Streptomyces sp. NPDC051020
CTGGTGCGTGCGATCGCAAGGCGGAGGGTCGCCCCGATACTGGGCGTATCGGGGCGAGCCCGACAACGCAGCGAGCGTGCGTGCCAGGCGCCGCCCGGCAGGCGGGACTTTCGAAACACGCCCTAGGGCCTTTGTTCCGGGCCCTGCCGGGCTCCCTGATCCGGCAAGATCCGAAAGATCGGCCCGACAGGTCCTGGGCCGACGGGTCCGGACCGCCACTCCTGCGTGCGGTATGCACAAATGGCCCACATGCCCGGGGTGACGGGCTTGTGCGATACACCACAGTCTCGTTTTGTAGAGCTCTTACAAAACGGGACCGCATTCCCCTGGTGGTTCGCCTGCATGCGGCAACGTTTCTGTCCGGCTCCACCAGGAAACGGGTCAGGAGACTGTACGGAGTCGACGGCAGGATTTTCTTGGCCGGGTTCGTAGGGTCGATACATGACCGTTGTGGACGAAACCCCGGGCGAGCCGAGTGACACCCGTGGCCGGGTGACCGAACTGCTGGCGCTGCGCGAGCAGGCCCGGCGCGGACCGAGCGACCGGGCGACCGAGGCCCAGCACGCCAAGGGCAAGCTGACAGCGCGTGAGCGCATCGAGCTGCTCCTGGACCCGGATTCGTTCAAGGAGGTCGAGCAGCTGCGCCGGCACCGGGCGACCGGGTTCGGCCTGGAGGAGAAGAAGCCGTACACCGACGGTGTCATCACCGGCTGGGGCACGGTCGAGGGCCGCACGGTCTTCGTCTACGCACACGACTTCCGGATCTTCGGCGGCGCGCTGGGCGAGGCCCACGCCACCAAGATCCACAAGATCATGGACATGGCGATCTCGGCGGGCGCCCCGCTGGTCTCGCTGAACGACGGCGCCGGCGCCCGCATCCAGGAGGGCGTCAGCGCGCTCGCCGGGTACGGCGGCATCTTCCAGCGCAACACGCGCGCCTCCGGCGTCATCCCGCAGATCTCCGTGATGCTCGGCCCGTGCGCGGGCGGCGCCGCCTACAGCCCCGCTCTCACCGACTTCGTCTTCATGGTCCGCGAGACCTCCCAGATGTTCATCACCGGACCGGACGTCGTGAAGGCGGTCACAGGCGAGGAGATCTCGCAGAACGGCCTCGGCGGCGCCGATGTGCACGCCGAGACCTCGGGCGTCGCGCACTTCGCGTACGACGACGAGGAGACCTGTATCGCCGAGGTGCGGTACCTGCTGTCGATGCTCCCGTCCAACAACCGGGAGAACCCGCCCACCGTGGCGAGCGACGACCCGGCCGACCGGCGCGGCGACGTCCTGCTCGACCTGGTGCCGGCCGACGGCAACCGCCCGTACGACATGCACAAGGTCATCGAGGAGCTCGTCGACGACGGCGACTACCTGGAGATCCACGAGCGCTGGGCCCGCAACATCGTCTGCGCCCTGGCCCGGCTCGACGGTCAGGTCGTCGGCATCGTGGCCAACCAGCCGCAGTCCCTCGCCGGTGTCCTGGACATCGAGGCGTCGGAGAAGGCGGCCCGTTTCGTTCAGATGTGTGATGCATTCAACATTCCCATCATCACCCTTTTGGACGTACCCGGCTTCCTGCCCGGCGTCGATCAGGAGCACGGTGGAATCATTCGGCACGGTGCGAAGCTGCTCTACGCGTACTGCAACGCCACGGTGCCGAGGATCTCGCTGATCCTGCGCAAGGCCTACGGCGGTGCGTACATCGTGATGGACAGCCAGTCCATCGGTGCGGACCTGACCTACGCCTGGCCCACCAACGAGATCGCCGTGATGGGCGCCGAAGGTGCCGCCAACGTCATCTTCCGTCGGCAGATCGCCGACGCCGAGGACCCGGAGGCCATGCGGATCCGCATGGTCAAGGAATACAAGGCCGAACTGATGCATCCGTACTACGCCGCCGAGCGCGGCCTGGTCGACGACGTCATCGACCCCGCCGAGACCCGCGAGGTACTGATCGCCTCGCTCGCGATGCTCCGGTCCAAGCACGCCGATCTGCCGTCCCGCAAGCACGGGAACCCCCCGCAGTAACCGCGACTGCCGTACCACCCCGCACAGTCCGCCACGTACTGCCGAAAAGACGGAGATACATCCCATGAGCGCTGTTCCTGCCGAGTCCGTGCTGCGCGTCGAGAAGGGTCTTGCCGACCCCGAGGAGCTGGCCGCCATAACCGCGGTCCTGCTCGCCCGCGCCGCGGCCACGTCCGCCGCTCCGGCCCACCGCGGCCGTACCTCCGCGGGCTGGCGCCGTCTGGAGCGCACCCCGGGCTTCCGCGCCCCGCACTCCTGGCAGGGCTGAGGCCCTCTGTCCTCGATCGCCGGACGGGCTTGGAATCAAGCCCGTCCGGCGATTCGTCTCCGCCGAAGCTTTGCGACGAGGAAGGCCCCGCACTCCCGAAGGAGTGCGGGGCCTTCCGCATGGCTGCCGGAGCCTACCGCAGGCGGGCCATCAGCGCGTGCTCCACGAGCGTGATGAGCGCGCTCTTGGCGTCCGCACGGTGGCGGGCGTCCGTGGTCAGGATCGGGGTGTCGGGGCC
>NZ_JBFBCG010000206.1:0-2423 GCF_040683105.1 Streptomyces sp. NPDC051020
GACCGCACCCCCGCCGAGGCCATGAGACGCTGGTCAAAGGAACTCGCCTACCGCTGATTCGCAACGATCAGTGGAAACCGCCCCGTCTACCCGGTGGTCTTCATTGACGCCATCCACGTGAAGGTCCGCGACGGGGCGGTTGCCAACCGGCCCATTTACGTGGCCCTCGCGGTGACGACCGAGGGGCGGCGGGACATCCTCGGGCTGTGGGCCGGCGATGGCGGAGAGGGTGCCAAGCACTGGATGCACATCCTCACCGAGATCAAGAACCGCGGCGTGAACGACGTCCTCATGCTGGTCTGCGACGGGCTCAAGGGCCTGCCCGACGCGGTCGAGGCCGTCTGGCCCCGCACCACCGTCCAGACCTGCGTGGTCCACCTGCTGCGGAACTCCTTCCGCTATGCCGCCCGCCAGGACTGGGACAAGATCGCGAAGGTCCTCAAGCCCGTCTACACCGCGGCGACCGAGGAGGCCGCCCTGGAGCGGTTCGCCGAGTTCGCCGACGCCTGGGGCCGGAAGTATCCGGCGATCGTGCGGCTGTGGGAGAACGCGTGGGAGGAGTTCACCCCGTTCCTCCGCTTCGACACCGAGATCCGCCGCATCGTCTGCACCACCAACGCGATCGAGTCCGTCAACGCCAGGATTCGGAGGGCGGTCAAGGCCCGCGGCCACTTCCCCAACGAGCAGGCCGCCCTGAAGTGCGTCTACATGGCGATCATGTCGCTCGACCCCACCGGCAAGGGCCAGGCCCGCTGGACCATGTGCTGGAAGACCGCCCTGAACGCCTTCGACATCACCTTCGACGGCCGCCTTTCCGCAGCCCGTCAGTAACTCCAACAACCTGAGTTACACCGTTCGTTTGACAGACCCGAACTCGGCCTCGTCCCGGGTGTCCCACAGGGCGATCAGGAGCGCGATCAGCGATCGCCCGGACAAAGCGACACGTACCCGCCCGTCCTTGACGTCATCGATGTTGGGCGGGGTACGGAAGTGCGTCTGATTGGTACTCAGGCCGGTGAGGTACTCCCACGTGTCGCGGTGGCACACGAGCTCCGCCAGAGCGACACCGGCCGCCTTCATCAGCCGGACACCGTGCTGGACCTCCGGCGCGAGCCCCTCGGTGGTGGGCTGCTCCTGACGGCGGGCCTGCTGCGGGATCACCGGCCCGGACTGCGCGGCGGGTGTCGCGCCGCGGTACGCGACGGCCGCCGCCTGCTTCAGCAAGTCCTGGCCGTTTCCGATCTCGGGGCCGGCCCCGGCGAGACCGATGGCGGAGGCGTGGGGGACCGGGCCGGGCTCGCTGTGGTTCATGGGCTCCTCTTCGGATTCGGCAGGTGCGTCGGTGTCAGGCAGGGGGTGGGTCTCGGCCGCCGGCACGGCGGTGTTCTCAGGCGAGGGAGAAGGCGCGGCGAGCAGCGCCTGGGCGACCTCGGTGCGGACTGTTGACACGTCTTGCCGTGTCTCGGTGACGTCCGAGATCAGTCGCTCCTGGCGGCGGCGCAGTTCCCGGTTCTCCTCGCGCAGCCCGGAGGTGCCTGCCTGGACGGTCTCCAGGATCTTCAGGTACTGCTGGCCTATGGCTTCTTGCCCGTCCGTTACGGGCTTCAGCCGGGCCTCCAGCTGTTCGGCCAGCTCCTTCTGAAGTTCGTGCAGAGCATTCTCGAAGTCCGCTTTCCTCATGTATCCGTCCGATCACCTTCTGTTAATGACGGTCGGAGCCTCCCCACCTTGCAGGTCCGGTAATGCGATGTTTTCCGGCCGCTCGCACCCGGCCTTGGAATGCGTTATGAGGGAAGCAGAGGAGTCTGCACCGGACCGCCATGGCACCCGAGACCTCCACCACGACCACGCTGAGCTGATTGCGCGGGCCGAGTGCGACACGACCCGGTGATGTGGGGGTCGCACCACAATTCGAACATCTGCTCTACTAAATGAGTGATGTCCTTCCGTTTCCCTGACGACCTGATCGAGCTCAAGCGCTGGCAGATCCGTATCTACAACCGGCTCGCTCTGCGCCCGGCTGTCGGGGCGGCCGAGCTGCGACGGGAGCTGATCCGGCTGTCCGGCCTGATCAGTGCCCACACGTACTGGGCAGAACACGGTTGGAGCCTGGCGGGCCGGGTCGAGCTGTCCCGGGCGGCCCAGAGCGGTCCGGACGGAGTACGGGAACTGGTCGTGCGCTGGACTGGTGAGAAATTCGTCGTCATCGAGCCCGAGGCGCAGTCGTCGTGACCAAGGCCAGATGCGGCCCCGGACCGGCATCTTCGTGATGCGATCACTCCCGCCCCGCACAAGGATCGGACTGCGGGCGCGTGTTCGGCGAGCAACGCGGTGATCTTCGCCTCTGGGTGCTGGGTTGCGGGCTTGGGCCCATGACGTTCTGACGGGCCGCTCAGCGGCCCACCCCTTTACGGGTGTAGTGA
>NZ_JBFBCG010000207.1:0-2257 GCF_040683105.1 Streptomyces sp. NPDC051020
TGGTAACGACCACCGACCGACGAGATACCACCGCCGCCTGCAGCGCGTCTTCTACACCTCCGCGCTGATCAGCGTCCAGCACGACCCCAACTCGCGGAAGTTCTATGACCGCAAGCGCGCCGAGGGAAAACGCTGACCTGATGGGTACATGTACCCCGGACTCCAGGCGCCGAGCGTTGTGAACCGTGCTGCCGAGATCGTCACCAGCTGCAACCAGGCTGGCGACTGCGGCCGCAGGCAGGACCCTGCCTACACAGCCGCATCGGTGGGGGTGCCGTCCCGCTCCGGGAGCAGCTCGGGCATCCCCTCCACCAGCACCACGACGCCGATTACCTCACCGGCCTCGGAACGGCCGACCCACACCGGGTAGGTACCGTCCCCGGTCGTCGCGAAGGACATGAGCTCGCCGCCGGAAGCCTCGTCCCAGGTGCGCTGCATGAACATGGAACCGTCGTCGATGTCCTCGTACCCGTCCAGGTCCGACTCCCCCCGGATCAGCCCCCGCTCGAAGAGCGCGATGAGCGGCTCCCAGGCCCCGGCGTCGGCGAAGCAGCCGGTGGCGCCGTCGGTGTCGAAGCCGGCTATCTGCTGCTCGATGAACAGCCGGGGATCGTCGTCCGGACCGAGGGCCATCTCCCAGGTCGCTGCGGGGGTCTCGCTGACGAGCAGGCGGACGGCCGTGGGTTCCGTGGTCGTGACCTCGGCGTCCCGCCACTCGCAGTGGTAGCTGAAGCGGACCCGCGCCTCGTCGAGTACGTACTCCCCGGGCGGGACGGGGACCGTAATGTGCGGCCCGTCGCCGTGGTCGATGTCCGGGCCGGAGACGGCCAGCAGCCCGCTGGGTACGCGCAGGGTGCCGACCCGGCGCGGCTCCACGACGGTCATCTCGGGGTGGTACCCGTCGGTCACGCGCACCCCGGGCCGGAACAACTCGTTGATCGGCCCGGGCTGCGCGGGGCGCGGCGGACGCCAGCAGGTAGCGGGGGCGTCTCCGTCACCTGGCTCGGCTGCCTCGGCCACCTCAGCCGCCTCGAAGGCCGGCGGCTCAATGAGCCCGTGTACCTGGGCCGAGAGCAGTGGCCACTCCCCGAAGGCGGGGCGGTCCATCCAGCGCTCGTCGTCCCGGAGTCCGGGCGAGGTGGCGTAGGAGCCCCCGCCCTGCCCCTGCCGCTCCTCCGTCCGTCGGCCCCTCCCGTCCGGGAAGAGGTCCACGGTGATGCGTGGGCACGCCTTGTCGAACTCCGCCATCTCTGGGCCTGTGTAGTACCAGCCGACAGAGTACCGGCGCAGCAGCCGCGACGGGTCGTCCAGCAGCCGCATGTCCAGGTCGTAGGTGCGGCGGCCCTGGGCGTCGTAGACCCACAGCCCGACGTAGTGGTCCCGCCAGGAGACGAGCCGGACTTCCAGCGGAGCCTCCCGGCCCGACTCCCGGTACACCACCACGTACGGAAGCCCGGCGGCATCCCGCTCCCGGGCCTCCTCGGCGGATATCGGCCGCCAGGGCGCACAAGCCTCCAGGTCCCACGCCTGCGCGTACCCCACCTCGACGACCATTGCCTCTCCTCTTCCTGCAACCCGCCTTGGTTCTGTGCTGAGCTGCAAGGTAGCCGCTGGCTGTGACAACGGCCCTACTGGGCGGGCGGCGGGCCAGCTCCGGCGCCCAGACGGTCGTGCCGGTGATCCGGTCCATGACCCGCTCAGCGAGTGGCTTGCCAGCGTGATCCGTTGAGCCGCCAGCGACACTCTGTCATGGACGGCTCAGACACAGGCACTCAGTGACTCCCGAACTCATCGACATTGATCAAGCGACAGGGTGACGCGGTGACTCCCGAAGCCGTCGACAAATGACTCCCGTTCTCGTGTACAGAGCCATCGGACTGAGGTTCCCCCGCTGAGCAGGAATGGCTGACTAGCTGGAGAGCGGGTTGACGTGGTTTCAGATTCACTGGTTCGGTCGCTGCCTGACTGGCGTAGTGCTTCTCTTCGAACTCGATGGGGCTGAGGTAGCCGAGGCGCTTCTGGATGCGGCGGGGGTTGTAGAAGCCTTGCCCCTCCGGGGGCTGATCCCGGCCAGGCCGGCCTGGCGCATGAGCCGCTCGACCCGTTTGCGGCCGACGTGGACGCCCTCGCGTTTCAGGACGGCATGGATCCTGGGCGATCCATAGATGCCGCCGGAGTCCTGGTGGATCTGCCGGATCTGTCCTGTCAGCTCGGTGTCCTGGCGGATCCGTTCGCAGGGCTCCTTCTCGGCCTGGCG
>NZ_JBFBCG010000208.1:0-2220 GCF_040683105.1 Streptomyces sp. NPDC051020
GACCGACCACCCCGACCGCTGCCGCGCAGCCCGGACTCGACCCGGACACCGCGTTCGCGACCAAGCCCGAACTGGCCGCCCGCATGATCACCCGCTTTCTCGACGCCGGCCACCACGCCCGCTGGGTGGCCGGGGACGAGACATCCGATGCGGAAAATCTGTCAAGCGGCCTCCGTGAGTTGAGCGTCTGAGGGTGCAGGGAAGGCGACTGTCTCGCTGTAGCAGACGCGGCGGGTGAGGCAGTGGTGGAGGCAGCCGAGCATGCGGTTGAAGAGGTTGCGCTGGGCGGCGGTGTGGCGGTCTCCGGCCTCGCGGCGGCGGTCGTAGTGGGCTCGGGCGCCGTCGGAGTGGGACATAGCGGCGAAGGCCCACATGTAGCCGACGCCGGCCAGCCGCTGGTTCTTGACCCGGCGGGCCAGGACGGCCACGCTCTTGCCCGAGGCCCTGGTGATCGGGGCCGACCCTGCGTAGGCCTTCAGGCCCTTGGCGTCGGCGAAGCGGGATCGGTCGTCGCCGATCTCGGCGAGCACCCGGGCGCCGCTGAGAGTGCCGAGCCCTGGGAAGCTGGTGATGATCTCGGCGTCCGGGTGTTTCTCAAAAGACTCCACCGCGGCCTCGGCGAGGTCGTCGGCGCTGGTGCAGGCGGCCTCCATCTGCCGCAGCAGCGCGAGCGTCTGGCGTCCCATCGCCTGTTCGACCAGGTGGAGTTGGTGCATCTGGGGCAGGCGGAGTGCGGCATGGAGGCGGTCGGCCTCGGCGTCGAGGGTGTTCTTTCGGCCGGCCTTCTTCAACAGGGACCGCAGCTGGGCGCGGGTGAGGCGGGCGGCCTGTTCGGGGGTGGGGGCGGCGGCCAGCAGGGTGCGGGAGATGGGGTGGCACACCCCCTCGCGGCGGACGCCGACCGCGGCGAGGAAGCCGGGGAAGTACTCGCGCAAGTGCGAGGTGAGCTTGTTGGCGGCCTGGGTGCGGTCCCACACGGCATTCTGCTGGGCGCGGGCGAGGACCGCGACGGCCTGAGCAAGTTCGGTGTCGGCGGGCAGTTGGCGGTGGGCGGCGGCATCCGTGCGCAGGATGTTCGCCAGCACCATGGCGTCGAGGTGGTCGGACTTCTTGCGGGAGACCGCGTGGCGGTCGCGGTAGCGGGCGGCGGCCATCGGGTTGATCGCGTAGACGGGGCGGCCGGCCGCGCGCAGGCAGGCGACCAGCAGACCGCGGGAGGTCTCGATGGCCACCGGGACGGGGGCCTCGGCGGTGTCGCCGTGCTCGGCGAGGAGCTGCAGGAGCTCGGCGAGTCCCTCGGCGGTGTCGTCGATCCGGGCCTTGGCCAGTAACGATCCGGTGTTGTCGACTACGGCGGCGTCGTGGTGGTCGCTGGCCCAGTCGATGCCGCAGGACACCTTCAAAGCGGTTCACGTCCTCTCGGTCGAATTGCCTGTCGTGGCTGGTCACAGCCGTGCGGGGCACGCGTCTCCCTAATGGCAGGGCTCGATGGCCCGTCATCCGATTAGCCGTTCGTGACCCCAGCGACCCGCAGGGTCCTCGGTCTTGGCGAGAGCTCGGCGGCTCCCGAACACGGAAGAGGTGCTCCCTGCGGGCGGCTCGGACCACAAGCATCAACGGTCCGATCATGTGCTCGGTCACGGTGCCGGCCGCGAGCGTCGGCACCCGCCGGTCTTCTTCGAGGCTTGAGCCCAGGTGTTCGGTAGGCGTCGCGCCGACGTCGGCGTCCGGCACCGCGGCCGAGAGGGCGGGGGCAGACGGCGATACGGGGGACCGAGTCTCATCTCAGGGGTCGAGCCCCTGGTCTACGGTGCGGTTCCCCCAGTACCGTCCTCTGCCTTCCCTGCGTCGAAGCGTGACTCCGCTCTCTCGGTCCAAGTCTGGCGGGCCGGTTATGCGGGGAGCGGGCCTCTCTTCATTGCCCATTAGGTCTACGGCGGCAACCCGAAACTGCGCGCCGCCCTGGAGGAACGCGGCACCGGATACGTGCTCGCAGTGGCCCGCAACCACGAAGTCACCGCCCAGGCAGGGAAGTTCCGCGCGGATGCCCTGGCCAAGAAGCTCCCCGAACGGGCCTGGCAGAAACTGTCCACCGGGGCCGGAGCCAAGGGACAGCGCTTCTACGACTGGGCGGTCATCGCCCTGCCCGACCCCCGGCCCGGTCACCGCCACCTGCTGATCCGCCGCAACCGCACCACCGGCGAACTCGCCTACTACCGC
>NZ_JBFBCG010000209.1:0-2192 GCF_040683105.1 Streptomyces sp. NPDC051020
CCACAGCCCTCCGCCCCTACGAGCGACCGCTGGCCCTCCTCGGCCTCAACTGACCTGCACTGATCCATGATCAAACGACTTTGCAATCGCCCTGCGACGATCACGACCGCAATGAACGACGGTGAGCGCTATCTGAGACGCTGTACATTCTGATGAATTCGCTGAATGTGACTCACCACACATTTCCCGCGTCTATTTTCCCCGACGATCACATCCATACACTGAGTGGTCGCTGACAGGATTCGCACAGGCGCCCTGTGCTCATCGGTCAGGCATGTTGCGACGCGTGAGGCACGAGGCCCGGCGTCCAGGCCTCGGAGCGTGCTCTGTGTCGAAGATGTCCCGTCGGACTGCGCTCGGGGCTGTCGGGCTCGGCGCCGTGGCGATTGCCGGATACCAGCTGCGCAGTGAAGAACCTGCGCCGCGAGTGCAAAGACCGGCTGCACGCACCGGGAACAACCCCGTGGTCCGGGAGAACCGTGCAACCGGCTCCAAAGATTGGGCTGTTGGCCAGGACGGCACGAGTGGTGTCACGGATACGTTGGCCCAGATCCAGGGTTACACATCGAAAACATCGGTGGACCGTGGCGATTCCATCGCCTTCCACATAGCGTCCCACATCGCCCAGAAGTGCACGGTAGCGATATACCGCGTCGGACACTACGGGGGCTCTGGCGCCCGGCACCTGACGACCAGTAGACCATTGGCGGTAGAACCCCAGGCCAAGCCGAGTCCGGATGCCGCTACCGGACTCATCGCCTGCGACTGGCCAGTTGCCTGGACCCTGGACATACCGCGCACCTGGGTGTCAGGGATATTCCTGGCCGTGTTCACGTCCGAGGACGGCCATCGCAGTTACACACCCTTCGTCGTGCGCGACACTGCTCGCCGTTCCGACATCCTGATGGTTGTCCCCTTCACCACGTACCAGGCCTACAACATCTGGCCATTCGACGGACGCACCGGCAAGAACCTCTACAAGGGGTACACCTCCGAGGGCGAGTTGGGCGGTAATGACGAGCGCGCCTTCAAGGTGTCTTTCGACCGGCCTTATGCACAGGCCGGGATGCCTCGCTGGTTCGACATGGACACCAGTGCCGCACGGTGGGCGGAGAGCGCCGGTTACGACATCACCTACGCCAGCAGCACGGACCTTCACCAGGGGCGCATCGACCCGTCGAAGTACACCGCCATCGTGTTCTCCGGGCATGACGAATACTGGTCTAAAGGTATGCGCGACTGCGCGGAGGACGCGGTCGGGGCCGGGACCCATCTCGCCTTCCTCGCCTCGAACAACATCTACTTCCACATACGTCTCGAACCCAATGCCGAGGGTCAGCCGGACCGTGTGGTGACCTGTTACAAGGAAGCCCCCGACCCGGACCCCGACACAGCCGGGCCCACCGTACGCTGGCGCCAGCTCGGCAAACGGCACCGCAAGGCGGAACAAGGGCTGCTGGGCGTGCAGTACAACGGCATCCTCAAGGAACCTGTGCCGCTCGTGGTCCGCAAAAGCAGTCACTGGTTCTGGTCGGGCACCGGCCTGCGGGACGGCGACGAGATCCCGGACCTGATCGCTGTCGAGGCCGACGGCTTCAACCCGTCCATGCCCCGCCCCGACGGAACCCGGCAGACGCTACTTTCCGCGTCCCCGTACGTCGACAGCTGGGGCCGCGGCCGCACCGTCCAGAACACCAGCCTGTGCGAGAACCACCGGGGCACACTCGTCTTCGTCGCCGGGACCTTCCACTGGCCACTGGCTCTCAACGACCCCGACCACATCAGCCCACAGGTCCAGCGAGCGACCCACAACCTCCTGACCCGCATGCTGGAGCCGAGAGACGCGTGACGGCCAGCGGCAAATAGCGCCCGCCGCGAGGGGCGCTGGAAGACCCACGATTCACCCATCGCCGACAACATCCTCAGCGTGGCCTCGAAGGTGGGGCAAAAGTGCGGCAGTCTTCAGCCCGTGCCAGGGGGGTGTGATCCTGGACGGATACGAGAGTTCGTCGCCGCGAACAAGGACTGGCTGACCGTCTTCCACTTCCCCTTCTCTACGCACCCGATCTCATCCCCGCAGGAGGGGGTCTGGCTCCTGGGGCAGGGCGATTGCAAAGTCGTTTGATCATGGATCAGTGCAGGTCAGTTGAGGCCGAGGAGGGCCAGCGGTCGCTCGTAGGGGCGGAGGGCTG
>NZ_JBFBCG010000210.1:0-2188 GCF_040683105.1 Streptomyces sp. NPDC051020
GTCACCCGCTCCCGCCTGGGACGACTCGTCCGCCAGGGACTCCTCGAACAACCCGGACGCGGCCGCTATCAGAAACGGACTTAACGCCCTCTCAGGACCTAGATCTCGCGGGGGCGAGATCCCACATACGCGTGACCGTGTCCGAGGAATCGGCCGACGCCGCCCGCCGCCTCAGCGGGGTCACCGACTTGGCGCGCCGTAGGTACAGGCGCGGGCGGAGGGATCGGTGGGGCGCATCATAGGTGTATCGGTGTCAGCCGTCTGATCGGCGGGCCACCTCGGCTGCGCAGGCTGCCCTGACGGCCCCTGCGGCCCACCGCTCGGCAGCGAAGGAACTGACGCCGAGGAGGCCTTGGAGAACGGCCGGAGGCATCTGGACGCCGAGGTCGAGGAGTGCCGCGCATCGGCCAGCTTCGGAGGGAAGCCCGATGGTGAGAAGTCGATTGGCGAGTTGTCGGCTGGTCAGCGGCTTTCCTGGTCGCTGGGTCGGGGGAAGAGCCAGGGGGCGTTCAGCTCGTTCGACATCACCAAGTGTCTCGGTCACCCGCGCCGCCGGCGTCCACCACAGCCTGATCCACCGCCACGGAGACCTGCACGCGGCCGTCCTCGCCCGCGCGGGCCGGCCCCCGCCCGGCACGACCGCGGGAACGCAGGTCAGCCGCCAGTCGCTGCTGGCCGACGTCGCAAACCTCACGGCCCGCAACGGACGACTGTCCGCGCACATCACCCGCCCCGAACGGCGGCTCTCTGGGACAGGCGGCCTGGGAAGCCTCCGGCCTCGGCGCCCCGGCCGACATCGAGACGCTCACACGCCGCACCATCGAGCTGGAACAGCAGATCCTCGATCTCCGCGCTGAACTCGTCGAACGGGCGAGGACCTCGCCGCCGCACGCGCCGCGAACCGGGAACCCATGGCCCAGGTCAAGAGGCGTTCGACCAGAGAGTCCGGCGTCGCGGAAAGCCAATGCTTACCCGTGTGAGGTCTCGGCTACGTCGACCGCTTCGGAGCCTTCGCGACGCATCCGCTCAACCCCCCAGGCGCCGAGTGGCCCAAGCGCTTGATTAAGGGTGCGCCCGTGCTCAGTCAGGGAGTACTCCACCCGCGGCGGTACCTCGGCATACACCTCTCGGTGCACGAGACCGTCCTCCTCCATCTCACGCAGGTGCTGCGTCAGCATCTTCTCGCTCACTCCCGGCAGACCGCGACGGAGCTCAGCGAAGCGGCGAATGCGATGGGCATGAAGCTCCCAGAGGATCAGTCCCTTCCACTTGCCGCTCACCACGTCGAGCGCAGCGTCGATGCCGCAGATGTAAGGCCCGCATCTCGGCGCCTTGGCCATCACTGATCCCCCTTACGAAAAGGTAAGTACCGCAGAAAATAGTAGGTACTTCCGAGAGTAGTGACGCTCTCTGAACATGGAGGGGTGAACGAACAACAGAACCACACCACCAGGCAAGACAGCGCTGTCACCGTGATCGGGCTTGGTCCGATGGGCCAGGCGATGACCCGCACCCTCCTCACCGCCGGCCACCCGGTCACCGTCTGGAACCGCACCGCCAGTCGGGCCGACGGAGTCGTCACCGAAGGAGCAACGCTCGCGGCGACACCCAGCGAAGCGGTCGAAGCGAGTGACCTCGTGATCCTCAGCCTCACCGACTACCAGGCGATGTACGACATCCTCGTCAGCGCCACCGCATCGCTCGCCGGCCGGACGCTGGTCAACCTGAGCTCTGACACTCCCGACCGCTCACGCGAGGCAGCAACCTGGGCAGCGGGCCACGACGCCACCTTCCTCACCGGAGGTGTCATGGTCCCCGCGCCGATGGTCGGCACGGAGGCAGCCTATGTCTACTACAGCGGCCGCGACCAAGTGATGGAGAGCCACCTGGCGGCGTTGACACTGCTGGGAACGCCAAAGCATCTGGGCGAAGACCCAGGCCTCGCCCAGATGATGTATCAAGCCCAACTCGCGGTGTTCCTCACTACCTTGTCCGGACTGATGCACGCCACCGCGATGCTAGGCACCGCAGGAATGAACGCCGAGGAAGCACTACCAGAATTGCTTTCCTCCGCTGACTCGATTGGCGACATCCTGAGAGGTCGTTAAGTCCCTTTCCGGTAGAGGCCCCGTCCGGGCTGGGTGAGGAAGCCTTGGCGGGTGAGGCGTCCGAGGCGGCTGCGGGTGAC
>NZ_JBFBCG010000211.1:0-2130 GCF_040683105.1 Streptomyces sp. NPDC051020
CTCCTTGGGCACCGACAGCGGCAGCCGGTTCGGCGGATACTTCGGCATCGGACGGACTCCTTCCAGGAGTCGCAACCACCGATGGAAACCGCCCGGCGTCGAGGGGCCGGTTCTGCCATTCGGCCATGCCCTCGAGGACCTTGTCGGTGATCGTGGAGATCGTCTGGCGGGATACGTCGGCGCCATAGACCTCGGCCAGGTGGGCCTGGACCTCGCCGGTCGTCAGGCCCTTCGCCGCAAGCGAGATCACCATCTCGTCCACGCCGGACAGACGCTTCTGCCGCTTCTTGACGATCCTCGGCTCGAAGGAACCCTCGCGGTCGCGGGGCACGGATATCTCCACCGGGCCGACATCGGTCAGCACAGTCTTGGCTCGGGTGCCGTTGCGTGAGTTGCCGCCGTTCTTCCCGGCAGGATCGTGCTTGTCATAGCCGAGGTGGTCGGTGATCTCGCCCTCGAGAGCCGACTCCAGGAGCCGCTTGGTCAGCTGCTGGAGCAGCCCGCCCTCGCCGGTCAGCTGCAAGCCCTCGGCCTGAGCCCGGCCCACCAACTCGTCAATCAGCCGGTCATCCACAGACTTCGACGGCACCGCCTCAGACGGCTCGACAGTCTCGACCTCGGTCACGTTGTCGCTGGTCATCGATGCATCTTCCATGATCGGGAGTTACACCGAACGTTTTACAGTCCCACCGCCGCCTCAACTCGCGCCCGCGCCGAGCACCAGATGATCAGCTGACCAACCGCCTTCTCTGAGCGCGAGACGGGTCGGTCTGTCTGTGACTCGCCGACGACTTGGGGTGGCAGCCGACCTCTATGGCCGCTTTGTCGGGACTGGCTGAAGTGCGGGCCAGCGAGAGAGCATTCGTTGACGCATGCTGGCGGTGAGGCTACTCACGCCGCCAAGAGAGGTGTGGTCGGCGGTCATCTGGCTGACGACACCGAGCCGGTGGACCAGCCGTTGCCGGGCTGTCGCCGTGCCCCACTTCCAGTCCTGGTTCGGAATCCGGGCCAGGTGGTCCTTGCTTTCGCGGCGTGCCCGCTCGACGAGCGCGTCGCCGCGGAGCAGCCAGCCGGCGCACGCGTCGGCGAGGCCGTCTTGGGTCTCGGAACCGGTCGCGGTGCGCCACGCGGTGCGGTATGCGCGCTCCGCCCGTTCCAGCAGCGGCGCCGACGCCGAAGTGACACACCAGCAGGTCGGGAAACCGATGCGCAGGTAGGCCAGCTCCATCAAGCCACTGCCCAGTGACGCCTGCTCGAAGTCGATGAATCTGATTCCCGTGGCGGTGTGGAGGTCGTTTCCAGGACAGGGGTCCCCGTGGAGAAGGGCATGGCCGGATACCTGGTCGAGCCGGTTCACGAGGTCATCGAGTTCGTCGGAAACGCCAGGCATGACAGGAACCTGGAGAGCCACGGCCAGCTTGAGGAAGGAGTCGATGTCGGCCTGGTTCGGGCCCTGCCATCGGGGAAGTGCCCCAACGTCCTCCGGACGGGCCGTGGCATGCAGCCGTGCCAACGCGGCTGCGTATTCGACGATCCAGTCACTGGACGGGCGCCGGTGATCCAGATGCTCCAGCACCAGCACTCGCTCGCCGGGATCCGTGGCCAGCAGCGCGGGCACCACGGGCGTTTCCGCTCGGGCGGCGAGTCGCAAGGCGGCCACCTCGCGGGCGTATCGCTCGTCGGCATCGGGGCCGTTGACGATCTGCTTCACCACCGCCGATGTCTCTGGCAACTCGACCCGCCACACACGCGAGCGCGGGCTACTGCTCAGTCTGCGAGAGCGCCTGGGTGATCCCAGCTCGGCCCGTAGCTCGTCCCCGAACGTCAGTCGCGACCACATGGGCTCATCTTTCCACGCGGCCGACCGACACTTCCTTCGGAGTGCTGCCAGTTCTCATCAACATTCCTGGGCGCATAGATCAACAAGTGATGCCGCAATGCGCCAACAATCGATGTTCCTTCTCGGTTCTGGCACAGATCTTGGGGAGCCGTCGCGGAGGGTGACAGCGCTGTTCGATTGAGAGGGGTCCAAACGGGTTGAGTCGGCCTGAAGCGCGGTTCCGGTGTTGCCACCGACCCGTTTCTCCAGGCCGCTCTCCGAACCCGGCGTACCCGTCTCCGGGTACCGGG
>NZ_JBFBCG010000212.1:0-2101 GCF_040683105.1 Streptomyces sp. NPDC051020
CCCACGGGCGGAGTACGACCGCTCGTTGATGAAGATCCGGCCCTCCCGGTGGTGACGGCGCTCCTTGCCACGCTCGTTGCCGCGCTCGTTGCCGCGCTCGTTGCCGCCGTAGCCGCCGTAGCCGCCTCCCTCGTTCCCCTTGCCGCCACCGCCGTTCCCGCCCTCACCACCCAGCGGAGCCATGTCAGGAGCGGCCTGCTGAACAGCAGGGGCAGCCTGCTGGTAGGACGGGGCAGCCTGGGTGGATCCGGCGGCCGAGGCATAGGTGATACCAGTAGTGGCGATGACCGCGGCGCCCACTGCGGCAGCGGTCACGGCGACGGTACGCGTCTTCATGTCACTTCTCCCTTGTCTCTGAGGGGCAGCCGGGCAACCGGCCTGCAATGAACGTACTTATGGCGCCTTTAGCTGTCATATCGGATGTATCAGCAGGGGGCCGACCGGGTGTACGAACGACCCGCACCGCACGCCGATCGACACATGACACACCGTCAATCGGTATGAAAGTAAGCTTATTTGGTGCACGATTAGGCCTTCTGGGCGACTTGATGACGCCCGATCACCCTCTCGGCAGCATCAACGCCGGATCCCGCACCCCCACAACCCCCTCCCCCACCGCCCGGCCACCACAGCGACCCACCACATCCCTGTTGCTCCGCCGGTGCCGCCACGGCCCGGCAGCCCGCACGTGCGGGGCGGGGAGGGACGGCGATCCCCAGCGGTGCTTCGTGTCCGGCCGGCCCGCCCACGGCCAAGGGCAGCGCCGGGCAGTCACACGACCTGCTCCTTCGCTGCTTCGAGGCTGGGCCGGCAAACATCCCGCCCGGCCGGGAGAAGCCGCTCGGCGCGAAGCGGGATTGCGCGGACGCGCGCTCGCCGCAGGGCGTGGCCGACGGTGCCGGGGATCCGCTGGGGGTGGCGCGCGGGATATCGACGGCGTCGCCGACGGTGCCGGTCCCGCAGCGGGCCAGGGACCGCGCGCCGGCGGGGCCACCACCGAAGAACCCTGCGGCGCGCCGAGGACGGAGGAATGCCGCGATCTCTTACGGACTGCGGCCGACGACCGCCGCGGCGCCGGGCGGGGGCGTATATATACGCGCAAGCGCGCTGGTCCGGAACGTGACGAAGCCCTGCGGCAGCGTCAGGCCCCTGGCCGCCGGATCCCCCGCCGCACCGTTGCGCTTCGTGACCTGTTCCGGGACCAGGCCGCCGGCATCACCGGGCCACTGAAAGGCGCCCGCGAACCGGCTGGAGTCAGGCGGCGGCAGACTCCCGTACGGGCATGGCTCGCAGGTGCAGCGGCAGGCACGGTACCCGCTGGGGCCAGTGGCGCACCGGTGCGGCGCCGAAGCCGGCCGGGGACAGGACGCCCCCGTTTGAACACTGCGATCGCAATGACCGGCGCGGGCATGGCGCCGGCCGCCGGCACCCTCTGGGCGGGTACTGGGGTGCCACCTCGGCGGTCGCGGCGCGCGGTGGCGAGGTCTTCGAGGCCTCGGACCGTCTTCCCCGCCACCGTGCGCCACCGGCCCCGAGCCCCGCGGTTCCGCGGGCGAGGAGGTTTTCGTGGCGGAAGACCGTGCGGCGCAGTCGTGACCGTCCTCGGAAAAGGCGAATGCTGCACGGCGGGGTGCGCGCCGGGTGCCGCTGCCGCGTGTCGCCGCCGGACCGGTCACGCGCCGGACGCCGGTCAGGATTCCTTGCCGATGCGCGCGAATAATCGCTGCCCCACCGCCAATACAGCGCGTTTATTCGGCATTACGGTGAGCGAATAGGTCGTCCTTCATATGACGCAGACCACGTGACCCGCGCCACTCTTGTGCCTATTTGCGGCATTTGCCGTGTGGAGTGGGCCACGTGACGGGCGTCACTCCGGGCCTGAATAGTAGACCGAGGAGACCCGATCCGCAGCCCTGACAGCGCTTCTCCGGATCATTTCCGGCGCCCAGTACGAATCCCATTAGTAAAAGGGACCCATTGACCCGCATTTCTGTCTCGCTTAATACTTCTTGGCATCGCCCGACAACAGATGAGGAATTACGGAATGCCGTTCAACGCGATGTCCACGAAGTTCGCCCGCATGACCAAGACCAAGAAGGCC
>NZ_JBFBCG010000213.1:0-2047 GCF_040683105.1 Streptomyces sp. NPDC051020
GTACGTCCAGCAGTCCGAAACGTCGGACGAGAAGGAGGTTCGATGTAATTCGGGCGACAAGTTCAGGGCAGCCAGCCGGTGCAAGTCCGGTTCGAGGAGACGCCAGAGTCCTCGGTAGCGGGGCTCCCGGCATCGGTCGAGAGGCCGGTGTCGAAGTGGAGCGACAACCACCCCTTGGGGGTGCGCAACCGGCCGGTCCGCAACATCAAGTGAAGCCTGCAGCGTCGTCAGCACCGACCCGCGTGAGCGGGGCCAAGGAGGAGCCGAGCCCGTGCCTTAGAGGGTGAAGGCCATGGAAGATGCCTGGGAATCTGGAGCGGGCGTTCAAGAACCTCCCGGCGTAAGGGGCGTGGAACGGCTGGAAGGTTGTCCTGGGAACTGGAGAGGGCCTCCTCGGCCCCGGGTCTGCGGCTCGGGAAGCAGGGCCCGCTTATAACCGGTGGAGCCGGGAAGTGGCGGGCTGTCGAGAGGCAGTCGGAGGGGGTCGTAGTAGTGCCGATCGGCGGGACAACACAACCCGTCAGGAGCGAAGGGCCCCTGCTTCATCGATGCGTGTCGCGTGTGAGGAGGTGGCTCGGGTGAGTGCCGCAATGGCTAGTTCCGCCCGCCGGGAGGAAGGCGTCGCACGACTGGATGGCCGGCCTTTGGACAAGGTCCGTGCCTTGCAGTGGACGCTCTACCGCTGTGCCAAGCAAGATCCTGAACGTCGGTTCCATGCCCTGTATGGCCATGTCTTTCGCAGAGATGTCTTGTGGCGGGCCTGGGCCGGTGTGTGTGCGAACCGGGGCGCTCCCGGCGTGGACGGGGTGACCGTCGATGCCGTGACCGACTCCGGGGTGGAGGAGTTCCTCCACGATTTGTCGCAGCAACTGCGGGCGCATACGTATCGCCCGTCGCTGCTGCGGCAAGTCATGATCCCCAAGCCGGGGCGGCCGGGAGAGTTCCGGCCGCTTTCGATCCCCACGGTAGCTGACCGAGTGGTGATGACCGCCGCGAAACTGGTTCTCGAACCGGTCTTCGAAGCGGACTTCCTGCCGGTCAGCTACGGGTTCCGGCCCAAGCGGTCCGCGATCGACGCGTGCGAGAGCGTACGCGTGGAGGCGAACCGGGGCCGGGAGTGGGTGCTTGAGGCCGACATCCGCGACTGCTTCGGATCGATCCGGCATGACGCCCTTCTGGCCCAGGTGGCCCGGCGCGTCGTGGACGGCCCGATGCTGAAGCTGATTCGGATGTGGCTGCGGGCGGGAGTTCTGGAGGACGGGGCGACCGGCTCGGAAGGAGCAGGGACCCCACAGGGCTCACCGATCTCACCGTTGCTCGCCAATATTGCTCTGCACGTCCTGGACGCTGCATGGCAGCGAGGCGGGCACCGGCTCGGGGTGCTGGTGAGGTACTGCGACGACTTCGTGATCCTGTGCCCGACCAGGGAACGTGCCGTGCAGGCACGGGAGCTGGCCGGGGAGGTGCTGGACCGTCTCGGATTGCAGCTGCATCCGGGGAAGACCGGCATCGTCCACCTCGCCAGGGGTGGGCAGGGTTTCGATTTTCTCGGCTTCCACCACCAGAAGGTGGAATCGTGGCGTCGCCGTGGCAGGTTTCACCTGCAACGATGGCCGTCTCAGCGGGCGATGGGGGTGCTGCGGGACAAGATCCGGGCGGCGACCGACCGTCGTCACGTGGGACGGTCATTGTCGGCCGTGGTCGCCGACTTGAACCCGGTCCTGCGGGGCTGGGCGGCGTACTTCCGCAACGGCAATTCCGCCGGGAAGTTCTCTACGATCGACAGCTACGTCCACGAGCGTCTCGCGATCTTCGACAATCGCAGGCGCGGCATCCCGGGCAGAAAGTGGGGCAAGCGCCACGACGGCGCGTGGTTCGCCAGGCTCGGAGCCTTTCGCTTGTCTGGGAACGTACGCAGGGTGGCGGTGCATGCCAGCCGGTGAACGATGTCGGTAAGCCGTGTGCGCGAGAAGCGCATGCACGGTTTGACGGGCGGGGGCTGGAAACGGAGCCCTCACAGGCCACCGCGCCAGTCCCCGACCCTACT
>NZ_JBFBCG010000214.1:0-1908 GCF_040683105.1 Streptomyces sp. NPDC051020
CGTTTTAGGGGGTGGGGAACTCCCGGGCAGGTCTGGAGTTGCAGGTCCGGGAGGCCACGGTGAAAGCCTGCGGCGTAACCGTGGCGATGCCGCCGGGACAGAGCCGGGCACCTCCTGCGACGAACGGTCAGCAGTGAACACGGGAACCCTCCCGGATCTGCCACGAGTCCGCGCCGCCAGCGTGGAGTTCGAGGCTGGACCCACCGTCGGTCGATCAGTGCGGGAGGGGGCGGAGCCGCCGTAGTACTCGGAGCCGGGGAAAGCCCGGCACAAGGGGAAGGGCGGCAGCAGTTCCAAGAAGGGAAGGAGACTGTAATGCCAGAAGACGCACCGCCGAACGGCGGCGCCCCGGAAGGAGATCCCCCAGTGGGGCCCTTCGGCCAGGTACTGGAGATGCAGGCCAAGCTTCACCGTTGGGCGGTGGCCGACCCCGGCCGCCGGTTCGACGACCTGTTCAACTTCGTTCACGACCCGGCAACGCTCATCGTGGCGTTCGACCGGGTCGCGGGCAACCAGGGAGCCCGAACCGCCGGCGTGGACGGTCTGACCGTTACCGACGTCGAGCGGGATATCGGAGCACCCGGGTTCCTGGACGGTCTGCGCTCGGACGTGAAGTCCGGCGCGTTCCGGCCCCTGCCAGTGAGGGAACGCAAGATCCCCAAGCCGGGCGGGTCGGGAAAGGTTCGCAGCCTCGGTATTCCCACGGTGGCGGATCGGACCGTTCAGGCCGCGCTGAAGCTGGTGCTGGAACCCATCTTTGAGGCCGACTTCCTGCCGGTCTCCTACGGGTTCCGGCCCAAACGGCGGGCTCAGGACGCGATCGCGGAGATCCAGCGTTTCGGCTCCAAGGGATATCACTGGGTGCTGGACGCCGACATCGAAGCGGCCTTCGACAACGTTTCTCATCGCGCCGTCATGGACGCCGTGCGGAAACGGGTCAAGGACAAGCGTGTCCTGGCGCTGGTCAAGGGGTTCCTCAAGTCGGGCATCCTCAGCGAGGACGGCCAGCGAAGGGACACCCACACCGGCACCCCGCAGGGCGGCATCCTCTCCCCGCTGATCTTCAACGTCGCGTTGTCGGCGCTCGACGAGCACCTGCACCGTGACTGGTTGCCCGGTGGGCAGATGGATGGCCAGTACCCGCGTCGCAAGCGCCGTCGGCACGGCTTGCCCAACTGGCGAATTGTCCGTTACGCGGACGATTTCGCGATCATGGTGCATGGCTCCGCCGAGGACGCGGCGGCCCTCCAGAACGAAGTAGCCTCCCTGCTCGAAGCCTTGGGGCTGAGGCTGTCACCGGCCAAGACCCGAATCGTGCATATAGAGGACGGGTTCGACTTCCTCGGGTTCCGCATCCGGCGGCGCCGCAAGCGAGGAAGTGACAAGTGGTACGTCTACGCGTTCATCGCCGTGCGGCCCATCCGATCGGTGAAGGACAAGATCCGTGCCCTGACCCGCAGGACGTCACAGGCTGACCCCAGGGACGTGCTTATCCGGCTCAACCAGATCATGCGCGGCTGGGCCAACTACTTCCGGCATGCCGTCGCGAAGCACACGTTCCGCATGCTCGGGGCCTTCCTCTGGCATCGCGTGATCATGTGGCTCAAGACGATGCACCGCTGGTCGTGGAAGTACGTCCGCAACCGGCTCCTTGGCCCTCACGGGTCTTGGCTGCCGATCACCGCGGACGGGATCGAACTGATCAACCTGGCGCGGACACCGGCGATCACCCGGTACCGCTACCGGGGCGACACAATCCCCGGCCCCTGGCCCACAACCTGACAACCAGTCCGACGAGAGGAACTGTGGAGAGCCCGGTACCCGGAGACGGGTACGCCGGGTTCGGAGAGCGGCCTGGAGAAACGGGTCGGTGGCAACACCGGAACCGCGCTTCAGGCCGACTCAACC
>NZ_JBFBCG010000215.1:0-1907 GCF_040683105.1 Streptomyces sp. NPDC051020
TGCGGCATGGGAAGATTGCATCTCGGAAGTGCCTTGCCGATCGTGCGTGCTGGAAGCGTGAAGAACTCCCATCATCGCAGGTCACAAGGCACTTCCTCGTTTCCGGAGAAACTGTCCACAGGCATCAAGCCGGTGGATCCAGGCTCATCCACGAGCAGCACCGCCGCGAAGTGACGATGACCGGCAAAGGCGCGCTTGCTCACGCCCTGCCGTACGAGCTGTTCGCCACCGACTTGGACACGGCAGCCTTCATCGCCTACATCACGGCGCGCGGCTACATGCGCAGTGTCTTCACCAACGGCCGGCAACGTCAGGTCTACGACGCGGTCGCAGAGGCCGTGTTCCAGCGTCTGAGGGACGCTCCCGCGCGGACTTGCTGGCACGCGGTCGCGCATGTGTACCCTACGGCCGAAGTGCTGGCCCATGTGTCCGACCAGGACCTCACACAGTTGCTGGTTCGGTGGAACCGATTCCTGCGCCAGGTCGCCGATCTGCTGGAAGACGCCTGGAACCGGCATCCGCTGGAACGTGACACGATGATCGTGCGCCGCGGCGACGACTCGTCGACGTGGAATCAGGCCGCGCAAGCATGGAACACGGCCAGAGCACATTGGTTCGCGCTGCTCAGCGAGTTGGGCCAGGACGACATCCTGGATCGTGTCTGCCCCGGCAAGGTGCCCCGCCTCATGGCTGCCGACGTCGCGTACTGGCACCGCATGAGCGGAGGTGGGCTGCACCCGGACACCTACATCTGGGCGGAGCTTCCTCTGCCCTGGGAAGTCCTCCGGGCTGAGAAGGAATGCCCACGCTCACTCGTCGAAGCAGTCTGCACCCGGCATCGGGTGGACCCGGTGGCCAGCGCCTGGACCGCCCCCAGGCCGGCGGCTGAAGCCGTGTCTTTCCGGCGCACGCCCGAGCTGGTGCACGGCGTCGCCGTGGCGGACCCACTCATGGCCAGCGCGCTTCGGTCGGCAGGAGTCTTCTCCGGCAAGGACAAACGTGCTGCCGCTCAAGAGTGGTGGTGACCGACGGCATGGAACGCACGGGGCCGGCCTGCAAATCAGTTGACCCACGCGGCAGCTGCCAGCAATGATCACAGCGGCGACGAGGAAGCTCTGCGGAGGAGCGCCCGGCTCTGATCCCGGGTGGACGCAGGTTCGAATCCTGCCCTCGTCGCCCCTTCACGTACTCGTGTCCGCGTACTCGTTGGAATGCTCAGGCGGCTACGGATGAACGTGCTCAGCTCAACGTCCAGCAACCTAGAGCCTTTGCGGATCTGGGGATGCTGCTGGGTGCGAGAATCTAGAAGTGTCTGAGGAGTTGTCGCGCTGGTATCGGAGCCGCCTGGTCATGGGTCCGTTCAGGCCGTTCGAGGCCAGTGATCTTGAAGATCTCGAACGGGAGATCGAGCTGCCTCTGCCCGCCTTGTATCGCTTGTTCCTGGAGGCTGCAGGCGGGGGAAGCTTCCCGTACTCGGTCCGCATGCCGGCGTGTGAACCGGAGCCGTTCCAGAGCTTCGACGACCTCCACCAGCTCGGCCGCGACGACAAGGGCGAATACGGCTGGGGCACCTTGCTCGGCGAGTACCGCCGCAGCCGTGATGGGTGGCTTGCCAACGAGGTTTCGCTTGCCGGCCTTCTCCCGATCGCCCGTAACGGCGGCTGCGACACCTTGTTCCTGGACTTGAACCCGACCACCCATGGCCAGCTCCATGCCTTCGTGCAGAAGCCGCAGCCCGCCGCGACCAAGCACTGAACGCCTACAACGCAGCCGACGCGCAGACCCTCCAGCGCTTCGTCCTGGGCCGGATCCCTGAGGTTCCCCCGCTATGCGGGTGGTACTGACTAGCTGGTCAGAGCGGGTTGATGTGGTTTCAGGTTCACTGGTTCGGCCGCTGCCTGGTTGGC
>NZ_JBFBCG010000216.1:0-1890 GCF_040683105.1 Streptomyces sp. NPDC051020
GCCGTGCCAAGGACAAGAACGTTGCGAAGGCGACGGCCGACACCGTCCGCAAGGTCGTCTGGGCCGCGTCCGGCACCCCGACCCTGGCCTGGGAGACCGTGGTCGGCGGCACCCAGGCCGACGGCACCCCCTCCGAGCTGCACGTCATCACCGACGCCAAGACCGGCAAGAAGCTGTTCGAGTACCAGGGCATCGAGACCGGCGTCGGCGACAGCATGTACTCCGGCCAGGTCACCCTCGGCACCTCGCAGGCCGACGGAAGCTACTCGATGACCGACGGCACCCGAGGCGGCCACAAGACCTACGACCTGGGCGGCGGCAGCTCCGGCACCGGCACGCTGTTCACCGACCCGGACGACACCTGGGGTGACGGCACCACCGGCAACCGACAGACCGCCGGCGTGGACGCCGCCTACGGCGCCCAGCTCACCTGGGACTACTACAAGGACGTCCACGGCCGCAACGGCATCAAGAACGACGGCGTCGGAGCCTACTCACGCGTGCACTACGGCAACGCCTACGTCAACGCGTTCTGGTCCGACTCCTGCTTCTGCATGACCTACGGTGACGGCACGGGCAACAACAAGCCGCTCACCTCCATCGACGTCGGCGCCCACGAGATGACCCACGGCGTCACCTCCAACACCGCGGGTCTGATCTACAGCGGCGAGTCCGGCGGTCTGAACGAGGCGACCTCCGACATCTTCGCCGCGGCCGTGGAGTTCCACGCCGACAACGCCAACGACCCCGGCGACTACCTCGTCGGCGAGAAGATCGACATCCGCGGCAACGGCACCCCGCTGCGCTACATGGACAAGCCCTCCCAGGACGGCAGGTCCAAGGACGCCTGGTACTCCGGTCTCGGCTCCATCGACGTCCACTACTCCTCCGGTCCGGCCAACCACTGGTTCTACCTGGCCTCCGAGGGCAGCGGCGCCAAGACCGTCAACGGCGTGGACTACGACTCCCCGACCTCCGACGGCCTGCCGGTGACCGCGATCGGCCGGGACGCCGCCGCCAAGATCTGGTACAGGGCCCTCACCACCTACATGACCTCGTCCACCAACTACGCCGGCGCCCGCACCGCCACCCTCCAGGCCGCCGCCGACCTGTACGGGCTGGGCAGCGACACCTACATCAACACCGCCAACGCCTGGGCCGGCATCAACGTCGGCCCCCGCATCGTCGACGGCATCCTGCTGAACAACCCCGGCGCCCAGATCAGCGCGGTCGACACCCCCGCCAGCCTCCAGATCCAGGCCACCAGCTTCAACCCCGGTACCCCCGTCTACTTCGCCACGGGCCTCCCCGACGGCCTGACCCTCCACCCCGTCACCGGCCTCATCACCGGCACCCCCACCACGCCGGGCACCAGCGACGTCACCGTCACCGTCAGAAGCTCCAAGAACTCCACCACCACGGCGACCTTCACCTGGAAGATCGCCAGGGCCATCGTCGAGAACACCACCGACGTGCCGATCCCGGACGGGGGCGCCGCGGTCTTCTCGGACATCGACGTCACCGGGCTCTCGGGCCAGGCGCCGAGCGACCTCAAGGTGGCCGTGGACATCAAGCACACCTGGCGCGGTGACCTGGTCATCGACCTGGTCGCCCCCGACGGCACGCTGTACCCGCTGAAGAAGAGCAACTTGTCCGACTCGGCCGACAACGTGCTCGAGACCTACACGGTGGACGCCTCCAGCCAGGTCGCCAACGGCACCTGGAGGCTCAAGGTCCAGGACATGTACCGCAGCGACACGGGCTACATCGACAACTGGAAGCTCATCTTCTAAGACTAAGCTTGATCTTTAAGGCTGCTGCTCGGCCCCGCCGCGTCTAGGCATATCCGTTTTGCGCTGTTTCTTGCCGACTGGGTAGCGGGGTGCGGGT
>NZ_JBFBCG010000217.1:0-1835 GCF_040683105.1 Streptomyces sp. NPDC051020
TTGAGCCTAGACACCTCAAGGATCACAGGAAGCGGCGTGTTTCACGTATCAGCCCAGGTCACAGCACCCACACATGCGGCAGGAGAGCCAGAAAAAAACGGTGCGCCGAGCTGCGCGCATCGCAGAGTACCTGGACGAGGCGGGTGTACCGGATGTCTGGATCTACGGGGCGGACTGCCACCGCCTGCCCGCGATCGAACGCGGCTGCCTCGAGCCGTGGATCGCGGATTGGGCGGTCCTCACGAAGGAACGCATCTTTCCCGGAAGCCCTGTCGACGAGAACGCGCTGGCGCGTTCGGTACAGGGGTATGGGTTGTTCACAAGCGACAGCGTCGCTAACGCGATGGGGACATTGACGGCGGAGTACGGGAACTCTCGCATGCCCGTACTAGTCCTTTTCCACGTGGAGTCGATGGTGGGCGAGGATGCGGCCGTCGCCGCGCGCCTGAAAAAGGCAGCCGGGAAGCCGCTGTTCTGGCAGTTCATCGCCCAGTTGGACGAGCTGCCTTGGTCGGTGCTGGACCGATTGGACGACATTCGCGAAGAACGCCCAGAGATCGCGAACGCCCACTACAACGGTTCCTGGAACCTGGACATCTCGGGAGGTCTGGACGCGTTCCAGCAGTACTCGATGATCAAGCCCTACGCGCGCTGGGTGCGGGAGTCCCGGCGACGGTAATGGGGGGATGATCAAAACCTGGCGTACAGGGGAGATTGGATGCGGCTGCCGCGACGACAGGGTCTTGGTCACTCTCACCCGCGCCGGGAAAATCCGCGCTGATGTCCTGGTCAAGAAGCTGCCCAAGCGGGCCTGGCACACCGCTTCTACGACTGGGCCCTGGCCGACATCGCCGACGACCGGCCCGGCCACCGCCAGCTGCTCGTCCGCCGCAACCGGCGCACCGGTGAACTCGCCTTCTACCGCTGCTACTCGGCCACCCCGGCCTCACTATCCGCCCTGGTGAAGGTCGCCGGACGCAGATGGACCGTCGAGGAGACCTTCCAGTCTGGCAAGTGCCTGGCCGGACTGGACGAACACCAAGTCAGGCGCTGGACGTCCTGGCACCGCTGGGTCACCCTAGCGATGCTCGCCCACGCCTTCCTCGCCGCAGCCACCGCCCACGAACGCGCTCAGGAACAAGCCCCGGACGGCCTGATCCCGCTGACCTGCAACGAGATCCAGCACCTGTTCACTGCGCTCGTCACCCAGCCCATCCACACAGCCGCCCACCGACTCCGCTGGTCCGACTGGCGACGCCGCCATCAGGCCCGGGCCCGCACCTGCCACTACCAGCGCCAGGCCGCCCACCAACCATGAAGATCACGATCTACGGCTGGAGTACTAGAGACCCGTGAATGCTTCAGACCCGCACGTCAACGCCTTCGCCGAGATCTTCGGCGAACCGCCGGCCGACTTCGCCGTACCTGTCGACTGGGCAGCAGTCGAGACGTGGTTGGGGATGAGCCTGCCCGCCGACTACAAGGCCATCACCGCGGCGTACGGCCCCCTCGACATCGGCGCGTGGCTCTGGCTCCACATGCCATGCGTCAACCGCGGGTGGTTCGACTACGGGGCCTGGGTGCAGCAGACTCGGCGTGACGCCCCCGGCGCCCTTCCCTTCGGCGCCACCCGTACCGCCGACACCCTCTACCGGGACACCACAGCATCCGACAACCCCGACCAGTGGCCGGTCGTCATGCGCTGTCAGGACGACGAGAACGCGGGCCGCGACCCCTGGCGGCAGGGCGATTGCAAAGTCCCGGTGAGCTCGTGAGTGTGCAGGTCACGGCGGTGTGACGATGCGGGGTGTATGCGCGACCGGACACAACGAAGC
>NZ_JBFBCG010000218.1:0-1827 GCF_040683105.1 Streptomyces sp. NPDC051020
CGTCCCGGCCATGGTGCGCTGGGATTTCAGCGGTTGGCCAGAGGCTCCTGAGGTCGGCCTCGGTTGCGGCGGCACCAGAGGCGCCTACGTGACGGTAAGTGTGAACGCCCGCGACCTCTATCTTGAGGAGCCCGCGACGGACCACACGGTGTACGTCCACGTAAAACAGGTCGAAGCCCAACGGGCTGCCTGGCTGGCAGCGCGAGTGGGCCTTGAGGTCATCGGCGAGTTGCATATGGCACCCGTCTGAGCCAGGTTGCTCTACAAGGCGGTCATGGCCTGCCGGCGATGAAGTTCCGGCATTCGCCGGACAGTGGTACGGCCTTGGCGTGATCATGTGCGTTGCGAAGCACCCATGATCACCAACCAAGGCCGTGAGGACGATTTTGCTGGAAGACGCTGTCCGCGTCGAGTCCCTGTCCGTGCTGTCCCGGTTCCGGAACGGCTTCTACGACTGCCTGACCGCCCGCGCGGACGCGCTGTTCGAGCTGACCGACGCGCTGCTCTGCACGGACGGGCCGGTCAAGGCCCTGGTCGACCTGGCCCTTGCACCGGAGCACCGGCGCGGCCACGGCGCCCTCTATGACGCGTTGAACGGCGGCCGGATCGAGGCGAACCAGCTGCGGTCGACGCTGGCCCGCCTGCCGCTTCCCCGCACCGCCGACGGGCGGATCGTCCTGGCCGTGGACGTCAGCTCCTGGCTGCGATCAGACGCGGCGACCAGCCCGGAAAGGCTGTTCTGCCACGTCCACGGACGCGCGAAGAACGCCGCGCAGGTCATCCCCGGCTGGCCCTACTCCTTCATCGTCGCGTTGGAGAGCGGCCGCACCTCCTGGACCGGGATCCTGGACACCGTCCGCCTCGGACCCGAGGACGACGCCACCGCCGTGACCGCCGACCAGCTGCGGTCCGTCGTCGAGCGGCTGATCGCGGCCGGACACTGGGCCGAGGGCGACCCGGACGTCCTGGTGGTCATGGACGCCGGCTACGACGTCACCCGCCTGGCGTTCGTGCTCGCCGACCTGCCCGTCGAACTCCTGGGACGCATCCGCTCAGACCGGGTCCTGCGACGCCCGAAACCACCCAGACTCCCCGGCACCAACGGACGCCCGCCCAAGCACGGACCCGAGTTCGCCCTTAACAAGCCCGCCACCTGGCCCGAGCCGCAGCACACCACCACGACCGCCACCACTCGCTACGGCACCGCCACCGCCGACAGCTGGGACCGACTGCATCCCCGGCTCACGCATCGGACCTGCTGGCTCGACCATGACGGCGAACTCCCCGTCATCGAGGGCACGTTGATTCGCCTGGAAGTCGACCACCTGCCTGGCGACCGCGATCCCAAGCCGGTGTGGCTGTGGTCCTCGGCCACCGGCGCCACCGCCACCGACATCGACCGCTGGTGGCAGTCCTACCTCCGAAGATTCGATCTTGAACACACCTTCCGGCTGTTCAAGCAGACCCTCGGCTGGACCCGCCCCAGGCTCCGCGCACCCGAGGCCGCCGACCGCTGGACCTGGATCGTCATCGCCGCCCACACCCAACTCCGCCTCGCTCGCCCCCTCGCCGAGGACCTCCGCCGGCCCTGGGAAAAGCCCGCGACCCCGGGCCGGCTCACACCGGCACGGGTCCGCCGCGGGTTCAGGAACATCCGCCCGATCACCGCACTTCCCGCCAGAGCACCGAAACCCGGCAAGCCCGGCCCAGGACGACCGCCCGGCTCCAAGAACCGCACACCCGCACCCCGCCACAACGTCGGAAAGACCGTCAAACGCGACCTCGCCATGACCGAACACCAAGATCGCAGAGGTTAAAGAACAAGCT
>NZ_JBFBCG010000219.1:0-1764 GCF_040683105.1 Streptomyces sp. NPDC051020
GGTCGGTGGTACTGGCCATGCCGGGGTTGCTCCTGTCTCGCCCATCCAGGCTAACCCGAGGTGCCGGGTGCCTCAGCCGAGACTGTCAGGAAGGGACAAGTCTGTCCGCAGACAACGAGCCCACGTCTTTTCATCAGACGGGGGCTTTTTTGGCTCCCCTGTCGCTTCCGTGGGTGGGTTTATGTGGCTTGACGGCCTGGTAGGTGAGGCCGGTGGCCGCCGAGGTTCAGCATGGCGAGGGCGATGAGGGCGTCGGCGTGTTTGAAGCCGAAGGCCATGCGGGTGATCAGGCGGATCTTGGTGTTCATGCTCTCGACGAGTCCGTTGCTCAAGTGGTGCTCGGAGGCTGCGACGATGGCGTCCCAGTGCCGGACGATGGAGCGTTGCAGCGCGACGAACGGGGCCAGGCGGGAGCGGCGAGCCCACAGTACCCAGTCCCACAGAGCCTGTTGGGTGTCCGCGCCTTGCTTGAGTGCCATCCGCAGGCCCTCCTTGAGCAGGTAGGCGCGGTGCAGGACGGGATGGGCCTTGGCGATGAAGGCGAGCTGGGCCCGCTGGCCTTCGGTGAGATCCTCCGGGTTCCTCCACAGTGCCCAGCGGGACCTCTTGAGGGACTTGGAGCCCGCGGTGGCACGGCCCTTGCCGCCGCGCTCGGTGTTCCAGACATCGCGGCGGACCTGGTCCAGGGCCTCGGTCGCCCACTGGACGACGTGGAAGGGGTCCATCACCCGCACCGCACCCGGGCAGCGCTCGGCGACCACTTTGGAGATCCACTCGGCGGCGTCCGCCGTGACATGCGTGATCTTCGCCGAGCGCTCCTCGCCGAGCAGGTCGAAGAACGTCCGCAGGGTGGCCTTGTCGCGTCCGGCTTCGGCCCACACCAGGCGGCCGGAGTCGTGGTCGACCACGATGGTGAGGTACTTGTGGTGCTTCTTGTAGCTGATCTCGTCGATGCCGATCCGGCGCAACCCGGCCAGCAAGTCCACCCGTTCGGTGACGTCGTGCCACACCCGGGTGCAGATGTTGCCCACCATGCGCCAGCCGATCCGCATCAGCTGGGTGACGGTGGTCTTCGAGCAGCAGGTCGCCAGCCACGCCACCGTTTCGTCGAACGGCAGGGTGTGTCCGGCGCCGTGCCGTGCCCAGGGCACCGCCGCCACGGTCACCCCGTGCTCGGGACAGGAGATGCGGGGCGCGTCGGCCTCGATCACCGCCCGTATCGTGCCGAGGTCCAGTGCCCGCCAGCGCCGCCGGCCCTCGCCCTTGTCGTACTTGGCGCACCGCCGGTCGCAGATCCCGCACCGCCGCCGTCGGCCCCGGGCCGGCCGGGCGTGCATCACGATCAGCACGTCCTGCGGGCCGCCCTCGTCCGAGTCGCTCTCCTCGGCCTCGACCCGCTCGATCACGGTCTTCTCGACACCGAGCAGCCGAGTCCATATCCTTGCAGATTGCACGCCGTATCCAGGTTCTTCCGTTTCGTACCGTCGCAAGTCGAAACGTAGCCGGGGTACGGCGTGTTTTGCATATCAGCCCAGGTCAGCGACCCACGGAAGCGACAGGGGAGCCATATTTGGGTGCGGCCATGGTCGATGTTCCTCTCATGAGTCCCATCTGACCCTCTGTCAACATCCTCCGCATCTCGGGGGAACCTCACACCGACGACCTGTACGCCCGGATCCACCGGCTTGATGCCCGTGGATAGTGCTTCCGGAATCGAAGAAGTGCCTTGTGACCTGCGATGATGGGGTTTCTCTAGGACCACAT
>NZ_JBFBCG010000220.1:0-1726 GCF_040683105.1 Streptomyces sp. NPDC051020
GAGGGCTGGACCGCCGTGGTGCAGGACGTGGTGTTGGGGGAGGAGTTGGCCGCGTACGTCGGTCTCGTACGGACCCGGCCGCTGTACGTCGTCGTGCTCGCCCCCGAGCCGCGGGCCGTTGCCGAGCGGGAGGCCGGGCGCAGCAAGAGCGGTTACGGGGTCGGCTGGACGGTCGAGTCGCTGGACCGGGTGCTGCGGGAGGAGACGCCGCGGATCGGGCTCTGGCTGGACACGACCGGGCAGACTGTGGAGCAGACGGTCGACGCGGTGCTTGCGGGGCTGGGGCGGGCGCGAGTGGCAGGTGCGGTGGAGGCCGGTTGACGGGCCTGAAGGGGCGACGCGGCGGGCAAGGCGGATGCGGCGCACAAGCATCACGGCGGGAACGCGCAGGTCATCTCGGCCCCGGACGGCTGGCCGCTGTGGGTCTCCCCGGTCCGGCCGGGCCGCGAGCACGACACCACCTGCGCCCGCGCTCCCACCGGCAGGCGACGACGAGCTTACGACTCGAGATCAGCTACAACACGAAGACCTCCGAGTCTGCTGGGCGCGGTCGGGTAGCGGGGACGCATTGCTGCGTCCCCGCCCCCTCAGAACCGTGCTTGCGCCTTCCAGCGCACACGGCTCAAGCGGGCCTATGGCCGCTCAGTTCGGTGCCATTCTTCCGGTCACCGGCGTGCAACTGCCGGTGGCACAGAGTGTGTACGACTTCCAGATTATCGAGGTGGTCGCTTCCACCCCGGCTGCGGTATTGCAGATGGTGCACGTGAATTCCCCGGTATGAGGCCGTGAACCAGCGGGCCCAATCGTTGACGTCATCAGGGTCGTACCCCGCGCCTTCGATCAGGTCCTGCCCGCATCTGGAGCACAGTCCCTTCTGTCGGGCTGCTAGCAAAAGAATCCGTTTGGATTCCACTCCTGGCATCCGCTTTCGGGCTCGTTTTCTCCAGTAGCTGTCCAGTTCCGCGTCGTCCTGGGAGGAGTCTCCCTTGACCATCACGTGCCGGACGATTCCGGTCCAGGCGAACTTGGGCAAGTATCCGGCTTTGGAGCCGAAGACCCACCTGTCCTCTCGACTTTTGTCGAACTTCCCCCAATACCGCTCCCGGAGCCAGCGGGGCGTCTTCCGTCGATTGCAGTAGATCGCCCACCTTCTCAAGGCGTGGTGCGTGAAGTCGTCCAGCTTCCTGAAAGTTTCCTTCGAGACAACGTGCCGATAGTAGATGGACCATCCTCGAACAAGAGGTCCGAGGGCGCCAGCCAGGCGTTCGGCGGGTGCGCCCCGGTGTTGTCGAATGATGGTCCTTATCTTCTTCTTGACCCGTTGTACTGCATCCTTGCTCGGCTTGATGATCAGCTTCTGGTCGTAGCGCCTGACGTTGAATCCGAGGAAGTCAAATCCATCAGCGAGATGGACGACACGCGTCTTCTCCTCGTTGAAAGAAAGCCCTCTCGGCTGGAGCCAGACAGCCAACTTCGTTTGCAGATCATGCGCCTCCGACTCCGAGGCGCACAGCACCACGAAGTCATCGGCGTACAGAACAAGAGCGGGGGGAACATGCCTTGTCCCTCTGGCGGGAACATTTGCGTTAATCGCGCCCCCCATCCCGTGCAGGGCCACATTGAGCAACAGAGGACTGATCACGCCCCCAACGCAATGGGTAACTCAGGCATGAGTCACCCTCCGTAGCGTCTTGATCTTGGTGTTGGTCGTCGGTGGTGCGCTCAC
>NZ_JBFBCG010000221.1:0-1638 GCF_040683105.1 Streptomyces sp. NPDC051020
GCCAGGGCATTGTCGTAAGAGTCGCCGACCGAGCCCATGGACGCCTGGACACCCGCTCTGACCAGCCGTGTTGTGAGCTTGATAGACGTATATTGACCAGGTTCAACCAGTGGATGCAACACCGGCTTATGTGATCGATAGTAGATGGTCGTTGAGGGCTTCGGCGGGTGTCTTCCAACCGAGGCTCTTGCGAGGGCGACTGTTGAGGGTGGCAGCGACCGCCTCGATATCCTCCGCCGCCCACCGGGAAAGGTCAGTGCCCTTCGGGAAGTATTGGCGCAGCAGGCCGTTCGTGTTCTCGTTGGTGCCGCGCTGCCAGGGACTGTGCGGGTCGGCGAAGTAGACCGGGACGCCGGTCTCGATCGTGAACTGGGCGTGAGCCGACAGCTCCTTGCCGCGGTCCCAGGTCAGCGACCGCCATAGTTGGCCGGGCAGAGTGCCCACTGTGGCCGCAAGCGCATCTTTCATCGTCACCGCGCCATAGCCGGCCAGCGGCGGCCCGTTCTTGGTACGCGGGACGATGCCGTAGCCGTCCTGGCGGGGCAGGTGGACGAGCAGCGTGAATCGGGTTGTCCGCTCAACCAGCGTGCCGATCGCCGATCGCTCGAGTCCGATCAGGAGGTCGCCCTCCCAATGCCCCGGTACGGCTCGGTCGTCGGCCTCGGCTGGGCGCTCGCTGATCAGTACCTCGGGCGTGACGTGGGCCCATGACTTCCGTTTGGATCGGGCCCGGGGCACCCGCAAGGCCCTGCCGGTGCGCAGGCAGGCGACGAGCTCGCGCTTGAGCGCTCCCCGGCCTTCGATGAACAGGGCCTGGTAGATAGCCTCGTGGCTGATCCGCATGGACTCATCATCGGGGAAGTCGACCTTCAGCCGGTTCGCAATCTGCTCCGGGCTCCACGCCATGACCCACTGGCGGTCGCCGCGGTGCGGCTTGTTCCTTCCCTTCCACCCCGTGCCCTCCGGCCCCAGTGCCGTCCCGTCCGGGCGGCTGACGTGGCCCGAGAGCCTTTCCTGGACGTAGTGCCGCAGCCGGTCGTTCGCGGCCAGCTTCGCTGTCTTCGGACGCTGAGCCACAAGATCGGCCTTCCACTGCGCGACCGACGCCCGGTAGTCCAACCGGCCGCCACGGGTCGCGGCGTTGCGCCGTAGTTCCCGGGACACTGTCGAGGGATCCCGGCCAAGACGTCGCGCGGTCTCCCGGACTCCGATGCCCTGCGCCTTCAGGATCGCGATCTCCTCACGCTCGTGAAAGGACAGGTACCGGCCGGACTGCGAGCCAAGATCCATCGGTGGCATGCCGCCACCGTGCCGGAACCACCTGCAACCCGCCGCCGGGGATACGCCGACTGCAGCTGCCGCCTCCTCGGCGAGCAGCCCCTTCGCGATCTCTCGCCAGAACTGACGTTCGACCTCTCGTCGAAGTGCCGGCGCACCCGGGGACTTCATGGGCGACCGCCCGGTCAACGCGGCCATCCACCCTGCTGGCCTGCCCATCAACACCTCCGGGGACGAGGTGTTGCAACGACCGGTTGAGCCCGGGTTGCGTGCCGTGGTCGGCGTGGTGGACGAGTTCGCCGGGGGCGACCTCGCGGCTGGCCAGCGCGTACTCCAGCGAGGTGAGGACCAGGTCGGCGT
>NZ_JBFBCG010000222.1:0-1636 GCF_040683105.1 Streptomyces sp. NPDC051020
CCTCTGACGCGTAAATAGCAGCAGGTCAGGGTGGGTGTGGGCATGGCTGAGTGCCCGGTGGCTGTTGGTGGCTGCCGGGTGCCTGGTTCGGGGAGGGTCAGGCCGCGGTTTCCAGCGGGTTGAGGGTGACGGTGTAGCCGAGCTGGTTGAGCTGGGTGATCGCGCGGCGGGTGGCTCGTTCGGGGTCGCGCTGGGTGAAGTAGGTGCCGCCGAGTTCGTGGTAGGGCTTGTGGTCGGTGAGCATGTGCCAGATCGCGGTGATGATCGAGTGCTCGACGGCGACGAGTGCTCTGAGCGGGCCCCGGCGCACGGTCAGCCGCCGGTAACGGGCTTGGAGGTAGGTGTCCTTGGTTCTCACCGCGCCGAACGCGGCGAGGCCGAGTGCGCCTTTGAGGTAGGGGTTGCCGGGCCGGACTTTGGTGTTCTTGGTGCGGCCGGCGGACTCGTGATGGCCGGGGCAGACACCGGCCCAGGACGCGAGGTGCTTGGCCGAGGCGAACCGGGTCATGTCACCGCCGGTCTCCGCGATGATCACCTCGGCGGTTGCCTGGTTGATGCCGGGGATGGTGTCGAGCAGGTCGAGGGCGACACGAAAGGGCGCCATCGCCTCTTCGATGCGTCCGCTGAGCTGGTCGATCATCGTGGTGAGCTGGTCGTACTGGTCCAGATGCAGCCGGGTCAGGAAGGCGTGGTGCTTGCGGAAGCGTCCGGTCAGGGCCTCGGTGAGTTCGGGGATCTTGTTGCGGAGCTTGCGTTTGGCCATGTCCGCGAGGGTCTGCGGGTCGCGTTCGCCGCTGATGAGGGCTTCGAGCATGGCCCGTCCGGAGACGCCCATGATGTCGGAGGCAACCGCGGACAACTTGATCCCGGTGTCCTCCAGAAGCTTCTCCAGGCGCTGGACGACCCGGGAGCGTTCCCGGGTGGCGGTGGTGCGGGCCCGGGTCAGGTCCCGCAGTTCACGCACCGGCTGCGGCGGGACGAACGAGGGCCGCACGAGCCCGTGGGCGCCGAGCTGGGCCAGCCAGGCGGCGTCGGAGACGTCCGTCTTGCGGCCGGGCAGGTTCTTGACCTGCCGGGCGTTGACCAGGATCACGTTCAGGTCCTCGGCCAGCACGTAGTAGAAGGGTTTCCAGTAGTCCGAGGTCGCCTCGATCACCACCAGGGTGACCTCGGCGGCGAGCAGGTGGTCGAGCAGGGCGAGGACCGCATTCGTCGTCGAACCCCAGGTCGTGGTCTCGTTGGTGAATGAACCCCGCCGCTTCGTACTCGGGATCCGGATGCACACCTTGGCGTCCTTCTTGCTGATGTCCAGGCCGGCGCACCGTTCGTGCAGTACGTCCACGCTCCCGCTCCCTCCCAGTCGGTATGCCGTTCCGGGAGGGCCAAGGCGAATCAGGAATTCTGACGCACGTGCTCACAGCAACACTCCACGGTCCCCGTGGACGGCCCCCAGCACCACGCTGACCTGCGAGCTCACCGGCATCACAGAGGCATCGGTTTCGGCCGGAACGAACCCCACCAGCATCCCGGACCGGCCTCAGCCCCCGTCAGAGCGGACAGAAGCACCCCCAGCGCACGCCACGGCATTTACCACGCCCCCGGCGCGCACCGAAGGTGCGCTGGATCGCTGACCTGG
>NZ_JBFBCG010000223.1:0-1631 GCF_040683105.1 Streptomyces sp. NPDC051020
GGCCCCACCGCGAGCGGTGGGGCCCTTCGACAACGTGCCCGGTGAGGCACTGGCGGAGGATACGAGATTCGAACTCGTGAGGGGTTGCCCCCAACACGCTTTCCAAATGTTCGCACGGGGGTCCGGCGCGGACCGTACCCGTCCTGACCTGCGGCGGAGCATTCGGGGTGGCCCCGTCCGGATGGGGCCGGACGGGGATGAACGCAACCAAACTGCAACTACGCTCCACCTACTTGCCTGGTTCGGGCCCGTACCACTGGAGCGCTTGCCCGGTGACAGCCGCGATGCAGTCGAAGTCCCGATCGCGGTGCAGCAGAGTCAGTCCCTGCAGCTCTGCCGTCGCTGCCACCACCAAGTCGACGGCTCCCGCGCTGCGGTGCTGGCCTCGTTCGGTCAGAACCTCCTGAACCTGCCACGCGCGGGTGTAAGCGCGATCGTCGACCGGAACCCAGCCAAAGATCATTCGCATGTCCTCGATACCTTGCGTCCGGTCCTGGGCGGAACGGGCGCTGTAGAAGAACTCGAGCTCAGTGATGGGGCAGGTGGCGATGAGCCCCGCTGCGGCGGCCTGGTCCCATCCGTACTGCTCCGCGTCACTGCGCATGAACCGGGCGAGTGCGCTGGTGTCGATCAGGAACTGGGCCGCATTCACCGGCGGTAGTTCCCCTTGTCTTCGAAGAGGTCCAGGTCGAAGGCACCCTCGCCGGCTGCGGCACGCAGTCGGGTGAGCGCGAGCGCTCGCCGTCGGTTCTCCAGTACCTCACGGAGGGCGGTGTTGACGGTCTCCTTCTTGGTGCCGGTGCCGAGCGCCTTGGCCACATCAGCCAGCAGTTCGTCATCGAGGTCGATCACGGTTCGACTCATCTATGCACCTCCATGGATATCAAGTCTGGCATCGAGTATATCGGGCATGGTTCTGCTCTGCTTGGAGAGCGAGGGACCCGGCGTCGAACAGGATCCGGGGGCGATTCGACATAAGGGCAGGTCAGTGGGGGGTTGCGCCGCTAACCCGCCGAGCCCTCACTGTGTCCCGCAACCGGGCACTCGTCCGGGGCCTCTCGATTTGTTGGAGAACGCATGCCCGCCGAACGCGCTGCGATTGCCGCACTGGGCGCAACCCTGGCCGGTCTGATCGCCGTCACCCATCCCGCACTCATTCCAGCGATGTCAGTCGCCCTGATCGTCTGGGCGGCGCTCGCGCTCTACCTGAGGCTTTGACATTCCGTTCAGTCACGCACGCGAAGGAGACCGTATGAAGCCCGAATCAGACCCGACGCAAGGGGCGGCGTGGGGGGATGGCGATGCCCCCTCGGCTCTGCAAGCTTCCGTGCCTGTCGGCTGGGCGGCGGACGACGACGTACCGTCTGCCTTTGACATCCTCGATCCGGCTGAGGACTGATCCAAGCGCGATCTTCTACCCCGGTCGCGGACCGGGGTCGATGCAGCCCGATGCGCGCCCGGCGCCACCAGGTCGGTGACGCTCCGGGCTCAGCAGGCCGGTAGCCGAGCCCATGAAAGGGACGTAGAACGTCGAAGGGCCCCACCGCGAGCGGTGGGGCCCTTCGACAACGTGCCCGGTGAGGCACTGGCGGAGGATACGAGATTCGAACTCGTGAGGGGTTGCCCCCAAC
>NZ_JBFBCG010000224.1:0-1630 GCF_040683105.1 Streptomyces sp. NPDC051020
CGATCGCCGTCTCGCGGGCGGCCGTCTCCGTGCCGTCGGCGAGGGTGGCGGTCACGCGGTAGTACGTGGTCGTGCCCTTGGGCATGGTGGTGTCCACGTACGACCAGCCGGTGATGTCACCGCGCGTCTGGACGTCGACCTTGTCGAAGACGTGGGTCGTCCGGTTCCAGCGGTAGACGGCGAAGCCGGTCACCTTGCTGCCGTTGGCGCCTGTGTCGCTGCCCAGCCACCAGCGGACCGAGCCGCACACGTCGCCGCTGAGGTGGCCGAGCGGGTTGTCGCCCACGGCCGGGCCAGCGTCGGCGTCGGGGCGCAGGTCGAGCTCGGTGACGTCCTGGACGGGGGCGCCGGTCTCGGGGGTGAGCTGGTTGCCGTACTGGTCGACGGCGACGACGCTGTAGCGGACCTGCTCGCCATCGGCGACCGTTCGGTCGAGGAGGTGGGTCTCCGTGAACTCCTGGGGCCTGAGGGTCCAGGAGTCGATGAGCGGCTTGTAGACCCACTCGCCGTCGGCGAGGGTGCCCCGCATGATGCGGTAGTGGTCGAGACCGGGCTCGTCACTGGCGTCCCAGCTCAGCGAGACGCCGTTCTCCCGGGCGGTGGCTGTCATGCCCGTCACCGGGGGCGGCGGGGTGCTGTTCCCCGCGACGGCGACCGGCATCTCGACCGAGGGGGTGCCCCAGTTCCCCGCGCCGTCCGCAGCCACGACCAAGTAGTAGTACGTGGCGCCCGGCGGCGGGGCCGCGTCCGTGAAGGACGTGCCCTGGATGCCCTTGGCGACCACCACGACGGTGCGCCCGCTCTCCGTGCGCGGCTTGTTGTAGCGCAGGACCGTGTACCCGGCGAAGTCCTCGCTGGTGGCCTCCGACTTGTCCCAGGTCAGCGTGACCCCGCGCTCGTCCTCGACCGCCTTCGCGTTGTACGCGGTGTTCACGGGACCCGTCTTGTCCCGCGTGTAGAACGCCGCCGCACCGGAAGCCGCCGACTCGTTGCCGTGCGTGTCGACCGCTGTGACGACGTAGTAGTACGTGTCCCCGGTCTGCGGCAGTGGCTGCTCGTACCAGGAGTTGCTGAGCGGCTTGTCGCCGTTCAGGCGGTTCGCCGAGGTGAGCGCGACCGGCCCGCCGGTGGTGGTGGAGCGGTACACGTTGTACCCGGCGAGGTCCGCCTCGGTGTTCCCGTACCAGGAGAGGCTGACCTTCTCGGAGAAGTCGGGCTTCCAGGCGTCCTCGACCCCCTTCGGCGCCGCGGGAGCACTCTTGTCGACGATGGTGACGGACTTGTCCGCCGTACCCGCGGACTCGTTGCCCGCCTTGTCGTAGGCGCGGACCTCGTAGTGGTAGACCGCGCCGTTCTTCGGCAGCGTGGTGTCCGTGTACGAGGTGGAGGTCGTCGTGGCCAGCGGCTTGGTGCCGTACGAGGTGCCCTGGAGCCGGCGGTACACGCGGTAGCCCGCGAGGTCCATCTCCTTGTTGGCCGCCCAGCTGAAGTTGGCCCGGTACGAGGAGTCGTACGCAAGGGAGGTGCCGGTGGGCACGAGGGGCTTGACCTTGTCGACGGTGGCGGACGTGCGGGGCAGGTAGTCCGCCTTGACGTTCGCGGCGCCCGTCCAGTTGACGAAGTCGAAGCG
>NZ_JBFBCG010000225.1:0-1609 GCF_040683105.1 Streptomyces sp. NPDC051020
AGCTTGAGATAAAACCTGTGGCGGTCAGGGGGCGGGGTGTTCGGTTCGCCGCTCTTCTGTTCGTTGGCTGCCTTCGAGCAGGGCGTTGCCTACGTCGTAGACGGGGGTCTTCCGCTTGTTGCGGCGGCCGGGCGGGCGTCCCGGGCCGGGGCGAGAGGGTTTCGTGGGCTTTGTGAGAACAGGCAGTGACCTGCGGACTTGACGAAACCCTCGACGTACGCGACCGGGAGTCATGCGTTCGACGGGCAGAGGGCGCTCCCATGGGCGCTTGAGGTCCTCGGCGAGGGGCCGGGCGAGGCGCAGTTGGGTGTACACGGCCATGACGAGGACGGTCCAGCGGTCGGCGGCGGCCGCCTCGCGCAGGCGGGGCCGGGTCCAGCCGAGGTGTTGTTTCCAGTAGCGGAAGGTGTGTTCAAGATCGAATCTGCGGAGGAAGCACGACCAGATGGTGTCGGCGAGAGTGGCGTCGGTGTCGGTGCGTGACCACCACAGCCACAGGGGTTTCGGGCTGCCGCCGGAGGGCAGGCGCTCGACGTCCAGACGGATCACGGTGCCGGGCACGAGGGGCAGCTCCGGCTCGGGGTGACGAGCCCAGACCGTCTGCCGGTTGAGTTTGACGTGCAGACGCTCGAAGCACCGGACCCGCATGTGACCGTACTTGTCGAGATCGTGCTCGGTCTCGTGCAAGGGATCTCCCCAGGTGTCCGGGGCGTGGAACTCGAATCTGCTGCCATGGCGTTGGGGCCGGCCGCCTTTGGGGCCCACACCGCCGTTCGCGGGTGGGTCGCGGTAGAGGACGCGGTCGCCACGCATTCGTACGCACACCTCTACCGGCAGGTCGGCGAGCTGGTGGGCGAGGTAGGGGCCGTCGTATCCGCAGTCGGCCACGATCCGGATCGGCTCGTCACCCTCTCGCCACCGTCCCAGGGCCACGAGCCTGGTGACGACCTCACGCAGCTGGTGGGCGGTGCACTGCTGAACCTGATCGCCGGGCCGCAAGCGGCGTGCGTCGAGCGGAGCGGTCCAGGAGGTGGGTCCGCTGGACAGGGCGGCGATGATCGAGTACGCCCAGCCGGGGATCATCTCGTGAGTGCCCTCGGCGCGTCCGTAGGTGTGGCAGAAGGTGCGCTGATTGCTGGTGTTCGCGTCGGGGCGTAGCCAGGGGCTCACGTCGACGGCGAGCACGATGCCGCCGCCGGGACCGCGCGGGAGGTCACGCAGCGCGAAGGACCAGTGCAGACGGTCGACGTCGATCCGTCCGTTGTTCATGGCACGCTGCACGGAGCCGTGGGAGCGGGCGTGCTCGGGCACGAGGGTCAGCTCGGCGAGATTGCGCACAGGGCCCTCACTGCACAGCACGGCGTCGGTGATCTCGAAGAGCGCATCACCCCAGCGAGTGAGACAGGCACGCAAGTCGACACGGAATTCCTTGAGTTCACGCAGGGCCGCCTGGCGGCCGTCACCATCGGGCACACTGGGGGCGACGGCTGCGTCGCTCTTCGTTGGTGTCACAACCCGAGGATGACGACGTAGCCGTCGCCTTGTCCGGCATTTGCCCATGTGGGGGACTCGAACACCTTCTTGGGCGAGCCAGAGGTTTTATCTCAAG
>NZ_JBFBCG010000226.1:0-1570 GCF_040683105.1 Streptomyces sp. NPDC051020
TAGTACTCCAGCGGCAACACCGTTGCGTTTGGCCCCTGAGCTGTATGTCAAGCCCTGCTGAACAGCGCAACGGGACCACCTGATAGATCAACGATCGGCGAAGAAAGTCGATCAAGGTCAGGGGTCCCGTTGCAGGAGAAGTCTGTCATCACGTCCACGATCGAGACAGCCCGGGGTGTGTTCGCGCCGGGTCATCTGGGGGAGTTGACCCAGGTCGTGGACTTTGCGCTGGTGGACGCGGTGCTGGAGGAGACTGGCCGGCGCGAGAAGCGCCTGCGGCTGCTTCCTTCGCGGGTGGTGGTGTACTTCGTGCTCGCTCTCGCGCTGTTCGAGCACCGCTCGTACCGCATGGTGTGGTCCAAACTGACCGCCGCCCTGACCCCGCTGGCCCTGGTGCGTCCCGCGGTCTCCTCGCTGACGCGGGCCAGGCGCAGGGTGGGGGCCGCACCTCTGCGGCGTCTGTTCGAGACGCTTGCCGGGCCCGTCGCCCGCCCCGGGCAGGACGGGTCCTTCTACCGAGGCCTGCGCACGGTGGCCGTCGACGGGACCCTGCTGCACACCCCCGACGACGAGACTCTCACCTGGCGCTACCCCAAACGGGCCGGGGAGGGTCTGGAGTTCGGCTATCCGCTCCTGCGGCTGCTGGCCCTCGTCGAGTGTGGCACCCGCGCGCTCATAGCCGCCGCCTTCGGACCGGAGTCCGAGGGTGAACTCCCCTATGCCAAGAGGCTTCTGGCCGCCCTGGACAAGACGATGCTGCTGCTGGCCGACGCGGCCTTCGACGGCAACGAGTTCCTTGATGCCGTCCATCAGAGCGGGGCGCGGTTCCTGGTGCGCTCCGGGGCCCGCCGTGTCCCCACTCCCGCCGAGCACCTGGGCGACGGCTCCTACATCGCCCGCATCGGCTACGGCGTCCTGCGGGTACTGCTGCCGGTACGTGTGATCGAGGCGACCCTCACCGTCACCTTGGCCGATGGCACCGTCCGCACCGAGCAGTGGCGGCTGATCACAAACCTGCTGGACCCTGTCCGTTATCCGGCCGCCGAGCTCGTTGAGCTCTATCACCGCAGGTGGCAGGCGGAAACTACGTATTTTTCGATCAAGGCCACGATGCTTGACGGCCGCGTCCTGCGCTCCCGCAGCATCGATGGCCTCGATCAGGAGGTCTACGCCCTGCTCACCGTCTACCAGGCTCTGATCCGCGCCGGCGACGACGCCCTGACCGGTCGGCCGCAGTTTCCATGGAGCGGATCAGTTTCACCGTCCTGCTGGCCGCCGCAACCGACACCGTCACCGCCGGCCATGGAATCTTCCCTAACACCCTCGTCGACCTGGTCGGCACGATCGGCCACACGGCCCTGGACGCCCTCCTGCCCGCCCACCGACGGCAACGAGTGAAGGCCCGCACCCGCAAGAACCCCACCAGCAAGTACGGACCGAACGCCGGACAGCACCCCCAGAAGGCCCAGAACTACACCGTCCGCACCACCGTCGCGTTCTTCGACCACGGCCTCAATAGCCGCTCACGGCGCTAACGCAACGGTGTTGACTCCAGCGGTAGATCGTGATC
>NZ_JBFBCG010000227.1:0-1529 GCF_040683105.1 Streptomyces sp. NPDC051020
GAAGTTGTCAAGTCAAATGAGACGGTTTGATGCTATGAAGACTGTCTTGCTGGTTCTGTCTCCGGCTTCGGTTCGTTGATCCAGACTTGCCCGGGAATCGCGGGCGGCACGGGGCGGCGGGTGAAGCGTTCGGGGTGGCGGGCGTATGCCTCGGCGAGGGTGACCGCGCGCTGCTCGCGGACCAGTTCCGCGGTGCCGAAGTGGACGGAAGCAGGGGTATGCAGGCCGATGCCGCTGTGGCGGTGCTCGTGGTTGTAGTACGAGATGAAGCCCTCACACCAATCCCTGGCGTGCGCCAAAGAGTTGAAGGAGTCCGGGTACTCGCCGCAGTACTTGATTGTTTTGAAGTTCGCCTCGCTGAAGGGGTTGTCGTTGCTCACCTTCGGCCGTGAGTGCGATCTGGTCACGCCGAGGTCGAGCAGCAGCTGGGAGACCTTCTTGGACGTCATGGAGGTGCCGCGGTCGGCGTGCACGGTCTCGGGCACGATGCCGTTGCGCTCGATGGTCTCGCGGATCAACTCCTCGGCCCGGTCGGCGGATTCAGCACGTTCGACGGTGAAGCCGCAGATGTAGCGGCTGTAGATGTCGATGATCACGTAGAGGTGGTACCACTCGCCCTTGTCCGGGCCCCGCAGTTTGCTGATGTCCCAGGTCAGCACCTGGCACGGGGCGGTGGCCACCAGTTGCGGGACGGTCTTGGCCGGGTGGGTGGCCTGGCGGCGCCGCTCGCCGGACTGCCCGGCGGCGGCCAGGATCCGGTACATGGTGCGCTCCGAGCACCAGTAGCGGCCCTCGTCCAGCTCCCGGGCCCACACCTGGGCGGGCGGCAGGTCGACGTAGTCGGGCCGGTTCAGCACGGCCAGGATCTCGGCCCGCTCGGCCGGGGTCAGCGCCGAGGCCGGGGCGGGGCGAGGGGCCCGCTCGCGTGGGGTGGGCGGGTTGAGCCGCCGGTAGTGCGTGGCCCGCGAGCGGCCGGTCAGCCGGCACGCGGCCGCGGTGGTCAACTCCCGTTCCAGCGCGGGAAAGAACTCGTCGACGATCTGGTCGGCGGCAGGCTTCAGTCCGCGCTCTCGGAGAGCAGTTCCAAGAGCGCGTTGGCTTTTCCCATGAGCTCCAGCGCGGCGTCCTTGCGGGCGGCCTCGGCCTCCAGCCGGGCGACCCTCTTGCGCAGCCGCTCCAGCTCGGCCTGCTCTGCCGCCTTCTTCGGCCGGGCGGCCGAGGTGCGCTGGTCGGTCAGCGTGGCCATCGCGCCCGCGTCCCTTGCGGCCCGCCACTCGATGATGTGCGAGTGGTAGAGCCGCTCGCGGCGCAGGATCGCGCCCTTCTCACCGTTCGGTGCCGCGTCGTACTCCGCGACGATCCGCAGCTTGTACTCGGCCGGGAACGTGCGCCGCTTCGGACGCGGTGCCGGGTCCCGCTCGGGACCGGACTGGGGGTCGGTGGTACTGGCCATGCCGGGGTTGCTCCTGTCTCGCCCATCCAGGCTAACCCGAGGTGCCGGGTGCCTCAGCCGAGACTGTCAGGAAGGG
>NZ_JBFBCG010000228.1:0-1482 GCF_040683105.1 Streptomyces sp. NPDC051020
CGATCGCCGTCTCGCGGGCGGCCGTCTCCGTGCCGTCGGCGAGGGTGGCGGTCACGCGGTAGTACGTGGTCGTGCCCTTGGGCATGGTGGTGTCCGCGTACGACCAGCCGGTGATGTCGCCGCGCGTCTGGACGTCGACCTTGTCGAAGACGTGGGTCGACCGGTTCCAGCGGTAGACGGCGAAGCCGGTCACCTTGCTGCCGTTGGCGCCCGTGCCGCTGGCCAGCCACCAGTAGACCGAACCGAACACGTCGCCGTTGAGGTGGCCGAGCGGGTTGTCGCCCACGGCCGGGCCGGCGTCGACATCGGGGCGCAGGTCGAGCTCGGTGACGTCCTGGACGGGGGCGCCGGTCTCGGGGGTGAGCTGGTTGCCGTACTGGTCGACGGCGACGACGCTGTAGCGGACCTGCTCGCCATCGGCGACCGTTCGGTCGAGGTGGTGGGTCTTTGTGAACTCCTCGGGCCTGTGGGTCCAGGCGTCGATGAGCGGCTTGTAGACCCACTCGCCGTCGACGAGGGTGCCCCGCATGATGCGGTAGTGGTCGAGACCGGGGTCGTCACTGGCGTCCCAGCTCAGCGAGACGCCGTTCTCCCGGGCGGTGGCGGTCATGCCCGTCACCGGGGGCGGCGGGGTGCTGTTCCCTGCGACGGCGACCGGCATCTCGACCGAGGGGGTGCCCCCGTTCCCCGCGGCGTCCACAGCCACGACCGAGTAGTAGTACGTGGCGCCCGGCGGCGGGGCCGCCTCCGTGAAGGACGTGCCCCGGATGCCCTTGGCGACCTCCACGACCGTGCGCCCGCTCTCCGTGTACGGCTTGTTGCAGCGCACGATCGTGTACCCGACGAAGTCCTCGCTGGTGGCCTCCGACTTGTCCCAGGTCAGCGTGACCCCGCGCTCGTCCTCGACCGCCGTCGCGTTGTACGCGGTGTTCACGGGACCCGTCTTGTCCCGCGTGTAGAACGCCGCCGTGCCGGAAGCCGCCGACTCGTTGCCGTGCGTGTCGACCGCCGTGACGACGTAGTAGTACGTGTCCCCGGTCTGCGGCAGCGGCTGCTCGTACCAGGCGCCGCTGAGCGGCTTGTCGCCGTTCAGCCGGTTCGCCGCGGTGAGCGCGACCGGGCTGCCGGTGGTGGAGCGGTACACGTTGTACCCGGCGAGGTCCGCCTCGGTGTTCCCGTACCAGGAGAGGCTGACCGTCTCGAAGTAGTCGGGCTTCCAGGCGTTCTCGACCCCCTTCGGCGCCGCGGGAGCGCTCTTGTCGACGGTGGTGACGGACTTGTCCGCCGTACCCGCGGACTCGTTGCCCGCCTTGTCGTAGGCGCGGACCTCGTAGTGGTAGACCGCGCCGCTCTTCGGCAGCGTGGTGTCCGTGTACGAGGTGGAGGCCGTCGTGGCCAGCGGCTTGGTGCCGTACGAGGTGCCCTGGAGCCGGCGGTACACGCGGTAGCCCGCGAGGTCCATCTCCTTGTTGGCCGCCCAGC
>NZ_JBFBCG010000229.1:0-1452 GCF_040683105.1 Streptomyces sp. NPDC051020
CGGTGCCTGTCAAGTCAAATGAAACGAATGTGACGCTATAGGATCTGTTGTTCGGTCTGACGCCGCTTGGCGGGATCGTTGATCCATGCCTGGCGGGGGATGGATGGCGGGACGGGGCGGCGGTTGAACCGTTCCGGATGCTGTTCGTAGGCCGCTGTGAGGGTGGCGGCTCGTTGCTCGCGTACCAGTTCCGCGGTGCCGAAGTGCACGCTGGCCGGGGTGTGGTAGCCGATCCCGGAGTGCCGGTGGACGTGGTTGTAGTAGCTGATGAAGCCGTCCATCCACTCCCGGGCGTGCGTCAGCGAGTCGAATCTCTGCGGGAAGTCGGGCTGGTACTTGGTGGTCTTGAAGTGGCTTTCGCTGTAGGGGTTGTCGTTGCTCACCTTGGGGCGTGAGTGGCTGCGGGTGACTCCGAGGTCGATCAGCAGTTGCGAGACCTTCTTGGAGGTCATGGAGGTGCCCCGGTCGGCGTGCACGGTCTGGGGCACGATGCCGTTGCGCTCGATGGTCTCGCGGATCAACTCCTCGGCGCGCTCGGCCGATTCTGCCCGCTCCACCGTCCAGCCGACGATGTAGCGGCTGTAGATGTCGATGATGACGTAGGCGTGGTACCAGATGCCCTTGTCCGGGCCGGTCAGTTTCGTGATGTCCCAGGTGAAGACCTGCGATGGGGCATCAGCGACCAGCTCTGGCACGGTCTTGGCGCCGTGGGTGGCGATCCGGCGTCGCTCACCGTCCTGGCCGGCCTCCTTCAGGATCCGGTACATCGTGCGCTCCGAGCAGTGGTAGCGGCCCTCGTCCAGTTCGCGGGCATAGATCTGCGCGGGTGGCAGCTCGGCGTACTCGGGGGTGTTCATCAGCGCCAGCACTGCGGCCCGCTCGGTGGCCGACAGTGCGGTGGCCGGGGCCGGGCGCGCGCGTTTGGGTGCCGGCGGCTTGGGGTGCAGCCGTCGGTGGTGGGTCGCCCGGGACCTTCCGGTGATCCGGCAGGCGTCCACGATGCCCACCAACAGCCTCAACTCCTCGACTGCTGCGTGCAGATGGCCGTCCAGGGCCTGGCTCAGTCCGCGCTCTTGGACAGTGACTGCAAGAGCGCGTGTGTTTTTCCCAGCACCTCCAGAGCGGCGTTCTTCTGGTCCACCTCCGCACGCAGCCGCTCGTTCTCCCGCCTCAGCTTGGCGTTCTCGGCCTCGGCCGGGTGCTTCCTGGGGCGGGCAGGGCTGGTGCGGTGGTCGGTCAGCTGCGCGAGCGCGCCAGTGTCGCGGGCCGCGCGCCACTCGATCACGTGGGAGTGGTACAGGCGCTCGCGGCGCAGGATCGCACCCTTCTCGCCGGCCAGGGCGGCGTCGTACTCGGCGACGATCCGCAGCTTGTACTCGGCGGTGAAGGTGCGACGCTTCGGCTTCGGCGCCGGATCGGCGCCGGGACCGCTGGTGCTCGTCATACGGGTGG
>NZ_JBFBCG010000230.1:0-1380 GCF_040683105.1 Streptomyces sp. NPDC051020
AGCGGTTGTTGCTGGAGGCGTCCTGGGAGGCCGTGGAGAGCGCGGGGATCGACCCGCTGTCGCTGAAGGGCAGCCGGACCGGCGTCTTCGCCGGCCTGATGTACCACGACTACGCACTCGGCACCGAGGCCTCCGCCACCACGGGCGGCAGCCTGGTCTCGGGCCGCGTCTCCTACACCCTGGGCTTCGAAGGCCCCTCGGTGACGGTCGACACCGCCTGCTCGTCGTCGCTGGTGGCCCTGCACCTCGGTGCCCAGGCGCTGCGCTCCGACGAGTGCTCGATGGCGCTGGTCGGTGGCGTGACGGTGATGACGACGCCGGACATGTTCCTCTACTTCAGCCATCAGCGGGGCATGGCCAAGGACGGCCGCTGCAAGTCCTTCGCCGCCGACGCCGACGGCACCGGCTGCTCGGAAGGCGTCGGCGTCCTGATGCTGGAACGCCTCTCCAACGCCCAGCGCAACGGACACCCGGTTCTCGCGGTGATCCGGGGCAGCGCGATCAACCAGGACGGCGCCTCCAGCAGCCTTACGGCTCCGAATGGTCCGTCGCAGCAGCGGGTGATTCGTGCCGCGCTGGAAGGCGCCGGGCTCACGGCCGCGGACGTCGATCTGGTGGAGGCGCACGGTACGGGGACCCGGTTGGGTGACCCGATCGAGGCGCAGGCTCTGCTTGCGACGTATGGGCAGGGGCGTCCGGAGGGTGATCCGTTGTGGTTGGGGTCGCTGAAGTCGAACCTGGGGCATGCGCAGGCGGCTGCGGGTGTGGGCGGTGTGATCAAGGCGGTGCAGGCGATCCGTCATGGTGTGCTGCCGAAGACGTTGCATGTGGATGTGCCGACGCCGCAGGTGGATTGGGCTGCGGGGTCGGTGGAGCTGCTGACGGAGTCGCGGGCGTGGCCGGAGCGGGATCGTCCGCGGCGTGCGGGGGTGTCGTCGTTCGGTCTGAGTGGGACGAACGCGCACGTGATCGTGGAGCAGGCTCCGGTGGTGGACGAGCCGGAGATCGCCACGTCGGTCGAGGTGCCGGTGGTGCCGGTGGTGTTGTCGGCCCGGAGTGAGAGCGGGCTGTCGGCCCAGGCCGGGAAACTCCTGGCTCGGATGGAGAGTGCTCCCTCGCTGCTGGATGTGGGGTATTCGTCGGTGGTGTCGCGTGCGGTGCTGGAGCATCGTGCGGTGGTGACGGCCGGGGACCGTGAGGAGCTGGTTCGGGGGCTGACGGCGCTGTCCGAGGGTGAGTCGGCGGCTGCGGTGGTGCGTGGGGTGGTGCGGCCGGCGGGCAAGGTCGCGTTCCTGTTCACGGGGCAGGGTGCGCAGCGGTTGGGGATGGGTCGTGAGTTGTATGAGGCGTACCCGGTGTTCGCGGAGGCGTTCGACGGGG
>NZ_JBFBCG010000231.1:0-1377 GCF_040683105.1 Streptomyces sp. NPDC051020
GGGAGCTGTCGATTAATAACTCCTTGATTTGTTGGGGTGGTTGGGGTCGTAGGATCCGAGTGTGACGGAGGGGACTGAGGCGGTATTGGCGGCACAGCTTTGTAAGTTGTTGCCGCATCTGGATGAGCGGCAACGACGCCTGGTGTTGGGGGCTGCGGCCGGCGTACTGGGGCGTGGCGGGATTCGTGTTGTCGCCCGTGCCGCTGGGGTCGCGGAGTCGACGGTCTCGCGTGGTGCGGGCGAGCTGGATCGTGGGCTGGAGCTGTCCGGGCGGGTCCGGGCCGCGGGTGCGGGGCGTAAGCGGCTGGTAGACGCCGATCCGGGACTGATCCCGGCGTTGCTGGCGCTGGTCGAGCCCGATCAGCGTGGTGATCCGGAGTCTCCGCTGCGCTGGACGGTCAAGTCCACCCGGAACCTGGCCGCCGAGCTGACCGGTCAGGGGCACCGGGTCGGCCATGACACCGTCGCCGCTCTGCTCAAGGCAGAAGGTTTCTCCCTGCAGGGCACCTCGCGCACCACCGAGGGTGCCCGCCATCCCGATCGCAACGCGCAGTTTCACTACATCAACGACCAGGTCAGTGAGTTCACTGCGGCCGGAGCGCCTGTCGTCAGCGTCGACACCAAGAAGAAGGAGGTGCTCGGCAACTATGCCGTCGCGGGCCGCGAGTGGCACCGGGCGGGGCAGCCGGTGCGGGTGCGGGCGCACGACTTTCCCGAGAAGGGTGCGCAGAAGGCGGTCCCGTACGGGATTTACGACCTGAACGCGGATGCCGGCTGGGTGTCGGTGGGCTGTGACGGGGACACCGCCGCGTTCGCGGTCACCACTCTGCGTCGCTGGTGGAACGGCGAAGGACGGCACCGCTATCCCGGCGCAAGGCGGTTGCTGATCACCGCCGATGCGGGCGGCTCCAACGGCTACCGAGTGCGGGCCTGGAAGAAGCACCTGGCCGACTTCGCCCGCGCGGCCAACCTAGAGGTGACGGTCTGTCATTTTCCGCCCGGGACTTCGAAATGGAACAAAATAGAACACCGGCTTTTCTCCCGGATCAGCACCAACTGGCGTGGCAGGCCGCTGACCAGCCACGAAGTCGTGGTCAACACCATCGGTGCCACCACAACGCGCACCGGGCTAAGCGTCCACGCCGAGTTCGACCCCGGTACCTACCCCACCGGTCTGACCGTGCCCGACGCGGTGATGGACTCCTTGCCGCTGACCGAGCACGAGTGGCACGGGAAGTGGAACTACACCCTGCGGCCCGAACCGCCCGCTGCGGTCGCAGCGCCGCGCAGTGAGGATCGGACCCAGCCGGAGGACCGGGCCCCGAGCTGGTTGCACCACCCGGTGATCTGCGGCATGGAGACACGCGAGTTCGCCAC
>NZ_JBFBCG010000232.1:0-1367 GCF_040683105.1 Streptomyces sp. NPDC051020
AGAGGTCGTTAAGTCCCTTTCCGGTAGAGGCCCCGTCCGGGCTGGGTGAGGAAGCCTTGGCGGGTGAGGCGTCCGAGGCGGCTGCGGGTGACGTTCAGGGCGGGGTCGTCGGTGGGCATGCCGAGGAGTTCGTGCAGGTCTCGGACCCGGAATTCCTGGTCGGGGTGCTGGTTGAAGGCGTTCACGATGGCCTGGTAGGCAGTGGACTGCTCGGCCGGCTGGGATGCGGTTTTGGTCGGTGCGAGCTCGGCGAAGACCTTTCTGGCTGTGGCCAGTTCGGCCAGACGGGCCTCGGCCTCGCCCAGGGCGGTGGCGAGGTGCTCGATCTGTCGGCGCAGGTCGTCGGTCCTGGCTGCGGCCCGGTCGTGCTCGGCCTGCAGGCTGGTGAGGAGCTCGGTGATGTCGTTGTTCATGCGGCCGCCACGATCTCGTCGCGCCAGGCCGGGGAAGGCGTGGTGAGGCGGCGGGTCATGTTCGCGGTGGACGCCCAGTAGACGCGGGAGGTGGAGTTGTCGGGCCGGTGGTCGTACTCGCGCACCAGACGGCGGTGGAGCATCAGGGTGCCGTTGACCTGCTCGACCACCCACCGCTTCGGTTGCGGGACGAACCCTTTGGCCTTGTCGTCGGGGTTGCGGATCACGGTCTCGACGGTGATGCCGAGCAGGGCTCCGTGGATGATGGTCTCGTCCTTGAACCCCTGGTCCACCAGGGCTTTCTCCAGGCGGTTGCCGCACCGCTCGGCGGCCTGGGTCAGCAGGGCGGTGCCGGCGGCGTTGTCGTGCGCGGAGGCTGCGAGCGCGACGACCCCGATGATCAGGCCCAGCACGTCGACCACGAGCCCGCGCTTGCGGCCCGGTGTCTTCTTGCCCGCGTCCAGTCCCGTCGTGCTCTTGGGGACCCCGGCCGCCGCGCGGACGGACTGGGTGTCGATGACCACGAGGGACGGGTCCTCTAATCGGTTGGCTCTCTCCCGTACCTGGCAGCGCAGGAGTTCCTGTATTCGCTGGTCCAGGCCGTCCTGGCGCCAGAGCGTGAAGTAGTAGAAGACCGCCGACCACGCGGGCAGGTCGTGCGGGAGGTAGCGCCACTGACAGCCCGTCCGGTTCTGGTAGAAGATCGCGTTCACCACCTCCCGCAGGTCACAGGAGCCCGGATCTCCCGTCGCCGACCGTGCCACCCGGTCCTGCTTCCAGGACTCGATCATCGGCCTGACCAGATCCCACTGCTCGTCCGTCATGTCGCTCGGATACGCCCGTCTCTCCATACGCCGCAGGAGATCACCCGAGCCCCATCCAGCACGCCAGTACGGATCACGGCCACACGAACGAGTGATCGCGAAGCAGGGGAAGAGGGACTTAACGACCTCT
>NZ_JBFBCG010000233.1:0-1365 GCF_040683105.1 Streptomyces sp. NPDC051020
AGCGGTTGTTGCTGGAGGCGTCCTGGGAGGCCGTGGAGAGCGCGGGGATCGACCCGCTGTCGCTGAAGGGCAGCCGGACCGGCGTCTTCGCCGGCGTCATGTACCACGACTACGGGCCCGGAACGAGCGACGGCAGCCTGGTCACCGGCCGCGTCGCCTTCACCCTCGGCCTCGAGGGACCCGCCGTCACCATCGACACCGCCTGCTCGTCCTCGCTCGTCGCCCTCCACTGGGCCGGGCAGGCACTGCGCAGGGGCGACTGCTCGATGGCGCTGGTCGGTGGCGTGACGGTGATGACGACGCCGGACATGTTCGTCTACTTCAGCCATCAGCGGGGCATGGCCAAGGACGGCCGCTGCAAGTCCTTCGCCGCCGCCGCCGACGGCACCGGCTGCTCGGAAGGTGTCGGCGTCCTGCTGGTCGAACGCCTCTCCGACGCCCGCAGGAACGGGCACCCGGTCCTCGCCGTGATCCGGGGCAGCGCCGTCAACCAGGACGGCGCCTCCAGCGGCATGACCACCCCCAACGGCCCCTCTCAGCAGCGGGTGATCCGCGCGGCGCTGGACAACGCGGGCCTCACGACCACGGACGTGGACCTGGTGGAGGCGCACGGTACGGGGACCCGGCTGGGCGACCCGATCGAGGCGCAGGCCCTGCTCGCGACGTATGGGCAGGGGCGCCCGGACGGTGACCCGTTGTGGCTCGGGTCGCTGAAGTCGAACCTGGGCCACACGCAGGCGGCTGCGGGTGTGGGCGGCGTGATCAAGGCGGTGCAGGCGGTACGCCACGGCGTCCTCCCGAAGTCCCTCCATTCGGAGACACGGTCACCGCACGTCGATTGGGACGCCGGTGCGGTGGAGCTGCTGACGGAGTCGCGGGCGTGGCCGGAGCGGGATCGTCCGCGGCGTGCGGGGGTGTCGTCGTTCGGTCTGAGCGGGACGAACGCGCACGTGATCGTGGAGCAGGCTCCGGTGGTGGACGAGCCGGACGCTGTTCCTGCGGTTGAACTGCCGGTGGTGCCGGTGGTGTTGTCCGCCCGGAGTGAGAGCGGGCTGTCGGCCCAGGCCGGGAAACTCCTGGCTCGGATGGAGAGTGCTCCCTCGCTGCTGGATGTGGGGTACTCGTCGGTGGTGTCGCGTGCGGTGCTGGAGCATCGTGCGGTGGTGGCGGCCGGGGACCGTGAGGAGCTGGTTCGGGGGCTGACGGCGCTGTCCGAGGGCGAGTCGGCGGCTGCGGTGGTCCGTGGGGCCGTGCGACCGATGGGGGCTACCGCGTTCCTGTTCACGGGGCAGGGTGCGCAGCGGTTGGGGATGGGTCGTGAGTTGTATGAGGCGTACCCGGTGTTCGCGGAGGCGTTCGACGGGG
>NZ_JBFBCG010000234.1:0-1326 GCF_040683105.1 Streptomyces sp. NPDC051020
GTCCCGCCCGAGCCGGTCCGCGAACTACGGGACCTGACCCGGGCCCGGACCACCGCCACTGATGATGTGCGGGTTTTTGTCGGTGGTGGTTCGGCATCGTGATGTCAGTGCTGCAGGTGTGGGGTTTCTGCTGTTCAGCTTGTTGTGGTTGGTGATTCGAGTGGTGACACGAATGCCGATCTGGGGCTGACGCTTTTGGCGATGATGCAGGTCAGTTGGTTGCCGGTTGGTATGACGTGTCAGGCTTCACCGCCCTGCTGCGGCTGCTGCGCCCAGGCCAGCCCGAGGTCGGCGAGCTGCGCGAGTTGCTGGTCGCTCAGCCGGTCCCGTCGGCTCTTGTGGTTGCTGAGCCAGACGCCGAGTCGTACGGAGGTGCCGTCGGGGAGGTCTTCGACGTGCTGCCTTCCGACCATGGTCTTCTCCTCGCGCTGGATGTATTGCTGGAGGGCCGTGATGCCGCGTGTGAACGGGTCGGAGCCCTCGCCTACCCCCGCCGCCTTCACACTGGTCCGTGCTGATGTTTTTTGGGCCCGTGCAGCCGGTTTCATGCCTGCCTTGCCCAGGCGGTGTTGCTGCTCGGGGTTCAGGCGTGCCCAGTCTCGGGTCTGCCGTGCGAGCCAGCGTCCGATGTCGTTCCCGCGGTGCGTCATCCCGGGCACGATCTCGTCGAGGCGGGCACCGGCCTTCAGGAGCGCGCCGAGGCCGACGTAGTGGCGTTGCCAGTCAACGGTCCACCCCAGCACTCGGGGGTTCCAGTCGGGGTCGATCGCGGCGAGTTGCTCGGCGCGCCGTGCTGCGCGTTCTGGTTCCTTGCCCAGTCCGCCGGGCCGCCGGAGGTTGGTGAGCCATTGCCCCACCGGTTTGTCGAGGGCGGTGGCGTGCCGGGGCGCGGCCAGCGTGCCGGCCTTCGCGTGGTAGGCGCGGGCGGCGGCGAGGTTCTCGGCGAACGCGGTGTCGGCGGTGTCCCAGGTCATGCCGAGTTCTTCCAGCTCGTCGGCGCGTTTGCCGGACATGGTCCCCGCTCGGAACGCCCTTCTCTGGTCGGACAGCCATCGGCCGAGAGGGTAGGCGCCTTCTTGGTGTTCGTACGGGACGTCCAGGTCGCCTTCCTGGTCCCGATATTGTTGGGCGGCGTTGTAGCCGCGCAGCCAGTCCTGCTTCTCCGGCTCGATCACCTGGAACTTGACCCACTTCGCGACCATCACGGGATCCCTGGGGGCCGCGAAGCGGAGCGGTGCCTGTCAAGTCAAATGAAACGAATGTGACGCTATAGGATCTGTTGTTCGGTCTGACGCCGCTTGGCGGGATCGTTGATCCATGCCTGGC
>NZ_JBFBCG010000235.1:0-1310 GCF_040683105.1 Streptomyces sp. NPDC051020
CGAGGATGACGACGTAGCCGTCGCCTTGTCCGGCATTTGCCCATGTGGGGGACTCGAACACCTTCTTGGGCGAGCCAGAGGTTTTATCTCAAGCTCAGTGCGTTGTGGCAAAGGGAGCTCCTGTTCGATGAGCAGGGGCTTCTTCGTGCTCGGAGCATGATCGTGGAGTGGTGGGGGCAGGCAGCGGACGGCTTGTTGTCGGTTGGGAGGGTGCGATGCCGTCGGTGCTCGGGTTGATGGAACGGCGCGAGGCGCGAGCGAGGCAGGACTTGGAGTCCTGGCTGGAGGTTCTGGAGCAGGCACAGGCAGAGGTGAGTGCCGCGCAGGAGCGGGTCGAGCGGGCCCGGGTGGGGCGTGAGGAACTCGTGCAGGTGCTCGCCGAGGAGAGCGCGGCCGGCGTGCCGGCTGCCACGTCGGTGGGTGGTGACGCGGACGCCTCGACCGGATCGGGCGGCTTGGGCGCGGGGTATGACGAGCGGCCGCCGGTCTGGCAGTCGGGCATGAGCGAGGAGGTGCTCAGCGGCCTGTATCGGGAGGTGTTCGCCGCTGTGATGGCCGCGGCGGGGCCGGTGAGCGGGGTGGAGCTGGCGCGGGCGGTGGGCCGGGAGGCGGACAGCAAGAACGAGGTGGAGAGGATCCGGCACCGTGCCTACGGGCTCGAGGCGCGGGGTTGGCTGGTGCGGGAGAAAGGCGGCCGGTTCACGCCCGCGCCTGGGCCGGTCGGTCGGGGCGTTTGTCCGGCCAGCGCGGAGCGTCCCCGGCCAGACGCCGTGACAGCCTGATCACGGCGGCCCACCACACCATCTGGGCGTGGTGGTCGGGGCGGCGTTCGTGGTCACGGTTGAGGCGACGTGAGCGCGACAGCCAGCTCAGCGTGCGTTCCACGACCCAGCGGCGGGCCAGGACGACGAAGCCGCGCTGCCCGTCGGAGCGGCGTACGACCTCGACGCGCACCCCGTGACGGGCGAACGCCTCGGCCAGTGCGGGGCCCTGGTAGGCGCTGTCGACCCAGACCAGCTTCAACAGCCGTCCCGGCTGGTCCATGAACGTCTCCAGCAGCGCGGGGGCGGCCTTGGAGTCGTGCACGTCCGCGGTGGTCACCGTCACTTCGAGGAGCAGGCCCTCGCTGTCGGTCAGAATGTGGCGCTTGCGCCCGTCGCGTGATTTGCCGCCGTCGTATCCGCGGCTGTCCTCACCCACGGTCTCGGAGGCGTCCACCTCCTAATGCTGTTGTCAAGCCGCTGTGGTGACTGGGAGTTCGCGTTGGTAGCACCGTCCGTCACGTATCAAAGCCCACAGGACGTTGACCC
>NZ_JBFBCG010000236.1:0-1291 GCF_040683105.1 Streptomyces sp. NPDC051020
TCGCCCTCGTCATGCTCACCCTCGCCGGCCCCCGCCCCACCCTTCCCGGACGCCAACCCGCCACAGAGTGACCCACTCATACGGCAGGAGAGCCCGTTTTCCTCCATCGTCTTGCGGTCGATCATGCCGAATCGGCGCGGCTGACGGCCCAGGAAGATGTTCTCGGCCACGGTCAGGTCGGGAACGAGGTTGAACTCCTGGTAGATGGTGGCGATCCCGAGGCGCTCGGAGTCCTGCGCACCGTGGATACGCACCTCCTCGCCGCCGACCAGGATTCGGCCGGCATCGGGGTGGTAGGCACCGGAGAGCATCTTGATCAGGGTGCTCTTGCCCGCGCCGTTCTCACCGAGCAGCACGTGCACCTCGCCGCGGCGCAGATCGAAGTCGACGCCGTCGAGCGCGACCACGCCGGGGAAGGTCTTGCGTATGCCTTCGATGCGCAGCAACTTGTCCGGGTTGCTCACAACTGGCTCCTGTTCGTTGCGGGGGACGGCTCCGTGGGAGCGGCGGCTCTTGGGAGGCCGGTTGTGGCTCCCCGGGAGCCGACGGTTCCCGGGGAGCGGAGGGCTCCTATCAGCCGACCGGTCGTCTATCTGAAAGTAGGCGACCGTTCGAAATATTCCAAAAGGTGTGCGTGCCGTCGGGTGGCAGGGTGTGCGCCCGTGGAGCACATGGGCGGCTGAACTGCCTTCTGTGCGTCGTCGCGAGGGGCCGGCGGGCCCCGCGGGGGAGAAGGGGGAGCGACATGGGGGAGTTCCTGGTCGAGCTCACCGCCGCCGTTCCCGAGGGCGCCGGCCCGGCGGAGGTCGACCGTCGTCGCGCCGAGGGATCCGTAAGGGCTGGGGGGTTGGCCGTGGCCGGTCATCTCGTCAGGCTGTGGCTATCGGTGTGTGGCGGGCCGCCGACGAGGGTGAGCTGTACGGGAAGGTGCTCGGCACGCTGCCGCTCTGGCCGTGGATGGCCTCGGTGGTGACGGTCCTGGAGTCCCACCCCGGCGACCCGGGCAGGACTGCCGTCACCGCCTGATCGCACGGGCCCCGAGGGGCCTCGTCACTCCCGGCCGCAACCGCGGCAGCCGGTCTTTGACTTCATCTGGACCGGTCGTCTACCTTATTAGTGGACCGGTCGCCTAGTGACCGTATTCCCGACAATCCCCACCAGAATCTCCACAAGGAACGGAGCCGCCGCTGTGTCCTCTCCCGTGAAGCTCGCAATCGTCTACTACTCCTCCACCGGCACCATTACCGAGATCGCCAAGGAGCTCCACGACGCCGGCATCAAGGCCGGTGCG
>NZ_JBFBCG010000237.1:0-1230 GCF_040683105.1 Streptomyces sp. NPDC051020
GGGCGGTTTCCATCGGTGGTTGCGACTCCTGGAAGGAGTCCGTCCGATGCCGAAGTATCCGCCGAACCGGCTGCCGCTGTCGGTGCCCAAGGAGTACTTCGAACTGCGTAGAGGTGGCCTGAAAGGGGCAGCCGCTGCCCGCCATGTGGGCGTATCCACCAGCGCGGGCTCGTTGTGGTTCATCAAGGCTGGACGCATGCTGCTGCCCGACAAGCCCATCGACGAACGCTACCTGACCCAGGACGACCGGATCGCGATCGCCGAGGGCCTGCTCGCCGGCCGCACGGCGTCGGCGATCGCCGACGACATCGAAAAGCACCGCTCCACCGTCTACCGGGAGATCTCCCGCGGCCGGGGCGCCGACGGCACCTACAATCCCTGGTGGTCGCACAACCAGGCCATCCTCCGCCGGCGCCGCCCGAAGCCGGAGAAACTCCGTGCGAACCCCCAGCTGCGCGACTTCGTCAACGACAAGCTCAAAGAGCGCTGGTCACCGCAGCAGATCACCCGCCACCTGGCCAGCACCCAACCCGGACAACCGGCGATGAACGCCTGCCCGGAGACCATCTACCGCGCCCTCTACAACGGGCTCCTGGAGAAACGCACCGCCCGGCTGCGTACCCGGCGCACCCGCCGCAAGAAGCAACGCCGCGGCATAACCTCCAAGAACGCCATCCCGCGCATGCGCCCGGTCCACACCCGGCCCCGGGAAGCCGACGAGCGTCGGCGGGCCGGGCACTGGGAAGGCGACCTGATCGTCGGCAAGGCGCAGGCATCCGCCATCGGCACCCTTGTCGACCGCGCCACCCGCTACGTCCGCCTCATCCACCTACCGCACGGCTGGAAAGCCCCGCAGATACGCGACGCACTCGTCGAGCAGACCGCCGACCTGCCCGCCTCGCTGCGACGCACCCTCACCTGGGACCAGGGCCGCGAACTCTACCTTCACGAGGAGATAGAAGACTTGACGGGATTCCGGATCTACTTCTGCGACCCGCACAGCCCCTGGCAACGCGGCACCAACGAAAACACCAACGGACTGCTGCGCGAGTACTTCCCGAAAGGCACCAGCCTCACCCACTGCACCGCCCGTGACCTCGTGCAAGTCGAACGGCAGCTCAACGAACGCCCCCGCCGCGTCCTGGGCGACCGCACCCCCGCCGAGGCCATGAGACGCTGGTCAAAGGAACTCGCCTACCGCTGATTCGCAACGATCAGTGGAAACCGCCC
>NZ_JBFBCG010000238.1:0-1190 GCF_040683105.1 Streptomyces sp. NPDC051020
CGGTCACGGCCAGCAAGGCCTTACGCCGGCCACCTCGCGAAAGCGTGGGACGAAACCTCGGCGATACACGTGCGTACATGGAACAACTCCTGTCGTGACAGTGAAGAGCGATCGAAGCGTGAGTCGGTACGCGCCTCGGTGAAGGTGGCGGATTCTGACTCCGGGACCGGATACGGGCTCTTGCGAGATGTGGGGCAAAGTCGGACGGGCCGTCGCTCTGGTGACCTGGCGACGCTTGTGAGCACGGGCCCGCCGGGGTATCGGTCGCCGTTCCCGCGAGCGGGACCGGCGACCGATACCGTCGAGCGCCGATGGCGGCAGGGTTCCCGCCCGCCGGCCCGACCCGACCTCATCGGGCGTCTGCGGCCGCGGGGCGGGAGCTGCGGTTTTCCGGTTGGGTCGGTGAGGCTTTCAGCGGCAGAGGGTCGTTCCGACGGCGGCCTCCGCGTGCTGTTCGGTGGCGCTGTCGGTCGGGATGGCGGTCAGTGCGATGTTGACCGCACGGCCGTTCTCCGTGACACCTCCCAAGGTGGTGTATCCCGGAATGGTGCCGCCATGGCCCCAGTAGACGCCGCCGCACGGCAGCGGCCTCTTGAACAGGCCCAGTCCATAACTGATACCCGGGCCGGCCATCTCTGCGGGGACGGTGGTGCGCATCTGGGCGAGCTGAGCCGGAGGCAGGAGTTCGCCGTCGAGGAGGGCGCTGTAGAAGCGGTTGAGGTCGCTGTTGGTGGAGATCACCGCGCCCGCGGCCCAGCCCCACGACGGGTCGAGTTCGGTGACCTCGCTCCAGGGCGAGTCGGCCGTGTCCCGGTGATAGCCCTTGGGGTGGGGCTCGTCGATGGTCATGTCTCCGGGGGTGGGGAAGTAGGTGTGGCGCAGTCCGATGCGGTCGACGACGCGCCGGTTGATCTCCTCGCCCAGCGGGCGGCCGGTGACCTTCTGGATGATCAGGCCCGCGACCAGGTAGTTCGTGTTGTTGTACTCCCACTTCGCGCCCGGGGAGAAGTGAGCCTTCTGTGCGAGTGCGCTGTCGAGGAGCTCGCGCGGCTCGTAGTACCTCTGCCGATCCTCAAGGATCGCGCCCTTGTCCAAGTATTCGGGCAGGCCGCTGGTGTGCTGGAGGAGTTGGCGGATGGTGATGTGGCGTCCGTCGATCCCCTCACCGCGCAGCAGGCCGGGCAGGTAGG
>NZ_JBFBCG010000239.1:0-1180 GCF_040683105.1 Streptomyces sp. NPDC051020
CCCGAACTGGCCCGTCACGCCCCGCTGCTGCCTGGCGCGGACCAGGTCGCCTACGTGGACATCGATGACACCATCCGCCGCACCTACGGCTACGCCAAACAGGGCGCCGGCTACGGATACAGCAAGGTCAAGGGCCTGAACGCACTGCTCGGCATCGTCTCCACACCCCTGGCCGCCCCGGTGATCGCCGCCACGAGGCTGCGCAAAGGACCGTCGAACTCCGCGCGCGGGGCGGCAGCGTTCGTGGCCGAGACCATCCGCACCGCTCGCGCCTGCGGCGCGAGCGGCCTGCTGGTGATGCGCGCGGACTCGGCGTTCTACGGCGCCGATGTCGTGAACTCCTGCCGGGCGCTGGGCGCGCGGTTCTCCGTCACCGTGCGGATGAACGCTTCCGTCAAGGCCGCCATCGCCCGCATCGATGAGGACGCCTGGACGCCGATCAAGTACCCCAAGGCGGTCTGGGACGAGGAGGGCCAGTGCTGGATCTCCGACGCCGAGATAGCCGAGACCGGCTACACCGCCTTCACTTCCAAGCCGAAGAAGCTGCAGGTCACCGCCCGCCTGATCGTGCGCCGCGTGAAACGCCTGGGCACTGGCACCGTCCCCGCCGGGCAGGGCACGCTGTTTGACACCTGGCGCTACCACGCCGCGTTCACCGACTCCCCGCTCTCCTTGACCGATGCCGAGCGTGATCACCGACGGCACGCTGTCGTCGAGCAGGTGATCGCGGATGTCAAGAACAGTGCCTTCGCTCACGCGCCGTCCGGGCATTTCCAGGCCAATGCCGCGTGGCTCGCTCTGGCGGCCCTGGCGCACAACCTGACCCGCGCCGCCGGCGCACTGGCCGGCACGTTCCATGCCAGAGCGACCACCGCCACCATCCGTGACCACCTGATCAATGTGCCCGCCCGTCTGGCCCGCTCGGCCCGCCGCCTCACCCTGCACCTGCCCGAACGCTGGCCCTGGAGCACGGACTTCACCCAGCTCTTCAGCATCGTGCATGCGCCACCAGCACTCTGACACTCCCTGACCGGCCTGCCCGAAAGGGCCCGAGACCTGTGGAAAAGTGGAAAGGCTGGGCAGACCAGCGGTCACTCCACGCTCGAATCCGCAACTCAGCCCCGACACGCCCTGCACGACCCCGAAACGATCACTCCGGAATCAAGCCGGTGGATCCGGG
>NZ_JBFBCG010000240.1:0-1180 GCF_040683105.1 Streptomyces sp. NPDC051020
GTCCCGCCCGAGCCGGTCCGCGAACTACGGGACCTGACCCGGGCCCGGACCACCGCCACTGATGATGTGCGGGTTTTTGTCGGTGGTGGTTCGGCGTTGTGATGTCAGTGCGGTCGGTAGCGGGTTTCTGCTGTTCAGTGGGTTGTCGTGGGTGGTTCGACTGCTGTTATGGATGCCGATCTGGTGCTGACGTTTTTGGTGATGATGCGGGTCAGTTGGTTGCCGGTCGGTATGACGTGGGGTGTGATCTGGTGCTGGGCGTATCGGCGGTCCGGTGAGTGCGGTTCCGCACTCACCGCCGAGGACCGGCCATCGGCCACCGGTCACGACGGCTGGTGGGGCGGCCGGTCCGGCGCGGGCATCGGCGCGTGCACCGTCCGTTGGAGGTCCGCGATGTGCTCGCTCCGGGCGGCGAGGACATCTGGCCCTGCCACTGTGTTGCGCGCCGGGCGGGGCCGCCGGCCAAGCGGCGGTGCGAGGCCAGGACTCGGGGCCCCGCCGATGTGAGTCGAAGCCGTTCAGCATCGGAGTCAGCTCATCAATTCTGTTCTTGCGGCGCCTGTATGTCGCGGATGAGTGAGCGCAGGTTGAGGTGAACTGACGCGCGCGGGGCGGCGAGTGACCTGTCGGCGTTCTGGAGGAAGCGGCCGGTCTTCTTCTCCGCGACGACGTAGTCGGCATAGCCCGCAGCACAGGCGAGATAGAACAAGTCGTTCAGGTCGTTGTTGACCCACCTGTCCGAGGCGTTACGCAAGCGGGCCTGTGTGACCTCCAGCACCCCGCCGTTGAAGGGCAGGCTGGTGAAGAAGCCGACCGCCTTCTCAGGTTGCAGGTGGGCTGAGAGTTCCTCGTTGCTGATGCCTGCGAGCATGCATGCTTGAGCGATCTCCACTTTCAGATCGTCCATCATGTACATGGCCGTCACCATGCGCATGTCGCGCTCCGCTGGATGGTCTCGGAGGGACTGGGCGAGCGTGGCCGGGGCAGCGGCCCACCGATCGATAACCGCGTTCGTGACGTCCAGATCCTCCTTCGAGAAAGTCTCCTCCAGCAGGCTGCTCGCCCAGGCTGCCCGCCAGAAATTGGTCAGTGCGTTGTGGCAAAGGGAGCCCCTGTTCGATGAGCAGGGGCTTCTTCGTGTGCCGAGCATGATCGCGGAGGGGTAGGGGCAGACAGCGGA
>NZ_JBFBCG010000241.1:0-1127 GCF_040683105.1 Streptomyces sp. NPDC051020
GTCAGTGCGTTGTGGCAAAGGGAGCCCCTGTTCGATGAGCAGGGGCTTCTTCGTGTGCCGAGCATGATCGCGGAGGGGTAGGGGCAGACAGCGGACGGCTTGTTGTTGATCGAGGAGGGTTCGATGCCGTCGGTGCTGGGATTGATGGAACGGCGTGAGGCGCGGGCGAGGCAGGATCTGGAGTCCTGGACGGAGGTCCTGGAGCAGGCCCAGGCGGAGGTGAATGCCGCGCAGGAACGCGTCGACCGGGCCCGAGTGGGGCGTGAGGAGCTCGTGTTGGTGCTGGCCGAGGAGAGCGCGGTCAGCAGGTCGGCTGCCGTGCCGTTTGGTGGTGAGGTGACTGCTGCTGTGGCATCGAACGGCTCTGGAGCGGAGCATGGCGGGCAGCCGCCGGTGTGGCAGCCGGGGATGGGTGAGGAGGTGCTCAGTGGCCTGTATCGGGAGGTGTTCGCCGCTGTGGTGGCCGCTTCGGGGCCGGTGAGCGGGGTGGAGTTGACGCGGGCGGTGGGCCGGGATGCGGACATCAAGAACGAGGTGGAGAAGATCCGGCACCGTGCCTATGCGCTGGAGAAGCGGGGCTGGCTGGCGCGGGCGAAGAACGGACGGTTCACGCCCGCGCCGGGGCCTGTCGGTCGGGACGCTTCTCCGGCCAGCGCGGGGCGTCGCCGGCCAGGCGCCGGGACAGCCTGATCACGGCGGCCCACCACACCATCTGCTGGTGGTGATCGGGACGGCGTTCGTGGTCGCGGTTGAGGCGGCGTGAGCGGGAGAGCCAGCTCAGCGTGCGTTCCACGACCCACCTGCGGGCCAGTACGACAAAGCCACGTTGTCCGTCGGAACGGCGCACGACCTCGATCCGGACTCCGTGGCGGGCGAACGCCTTCGCCAGCGCCGGGCCCTGGTAGGCGCTGTCGGCCCATACCAGTTTCAGCAGGCGGCCCGGCTGGTCCATGAACGTCTCCAGCAGCGCGGGGGCGGCCTTGGAGTCGTGGACGTCGGCCGTGGTCACGGTGACCTCCAGGAGCAGGCCCTCGGTGTCGGTCAGGATGTGGCGCTTACGCCCGTCACGTGATTTCCCGCCGTCGTATCCGCGGCTGTCCTGGCCGACGGTTTCGGAGGCGTTCACC
>NZ_JBFBCG010000242.1:0-1124 GCF_040683105.1 Streptomyces sp. NPDC051020
TACTCGTGTTGCTCTTCTTACTCACTACCTGGACTGCTTCCTCCGGGACCCATCCGTCCCAGTATCAGGCTGTCCAGCTCAGAGGGGGAACTTCAGTCCCGAACTGGACACGGCCGCCGGACACATCCGCGATTTTGGCGAGATACTCACAGCCCGCCTTGGCACCAGGCTTCCCACCTGGATCGACGCAGTAGACGCCAGCCAACTACCCGGCCTCACCGGCTTCGCACTCCACCTGCTCCGAGACCTCGACGCCGTGACAGCCGGCCTCACCGTGGAATGGAGTTCCGGCAGTATCGAAGGCGCCGTGAACCGCATCAAGAAGATCAAAAGGCAGCTCTACGGCCGAGCCGGATTCGAACTCCTACGCAAGATGATCTTGCTTCAGTAGTGCATCGCCCGGGTGCTGGATCGCCGCTTCCCAGCCCCTTGAGATCAGAGTTCGGTCGTCCAGATTCCGACAGGATGGTCACTCGGAGGCAGCCACAACTGAGGCTGTGACTCGCGATGCCTCTCGTCAGCCTGCTCATCCCAGTGGAAACGGCCCTCGGCATCAGGCCACGCGACTTGCAGCACGGGGAGAGGCGGCCGCCGGTAGAACCCGATGGCCTGCCCGAAGAAGGTCCGGTACCAGCCGCGATCAACCTGCCTGAGCGCGACTCGATGACCAGCGACAACATCAGGATGGCTCTGGCCGTCCGCCAGCGCTCCACCCGCGGCGGACTTCTCTCCGAGCGTGTTGAGCATGCAGTGCATGGCGTGGACATCGAGCCCGAACATGGCCAGTTCAGGTCCGCCGTGAGTGTGCGCGAGGCCGATCGTGTAGGCGAAACCAGGACCGATCTCGTCTTCGGGAACCATCACGACGTGCCATCCGTGCTGCTGCACATGCTCGATGACCGTCAGATCCATGCGGTCCGCTTCGTCGCGGTCGCCGTAGTCATGGCAGAGGACACAGCGGCACTGGAACAGATCATCAGTCATGTGCGGAGGGTACGAGGTGAGCGTTCACGTCGAGCAACCGGGGTTTCCCTTCCTGACAGTCTCGGCTGAGGCACCCGGCACCTCGGGTTAGCCTGGATGGGCGAGACAGGAGCAACCCCGGCATGGCCAGTACCACCGAC
>NZ_JBFBCG010000243.1:0-1100 GCF_040683105.1 Streptomyces sp. NPDC051020
CGCCAGGCATGGATCAACGATCCCGCCAAGCGGCGTCAGACCGAACAACAGATCCTATAGCGTCACATTCGTTTCATTTGACTTGACAGGCACCGAACAGCGGTGGCCCACGGGGGACTGGTCCCCTGTCCGCTTACGTGGGCGTTTCGCAGATCAGAACCGCACTCGCCTCACCTCGCTCCTAAAGCGGTGGTCCACACCCGGCGGGTGGGATCATCCGTGGATGGCAGACGCGCAGCTACCCCCGGGGTGGACCCTTCAGCAGATCGCCGACGTATCCGGGGACCAAGAGGCTGTTGTCCTAGACCCAAACAGGGCGGTGAAGTGGGTAGCCTTTGACGGAGCCGACGAGGTGCTGCAACCAGAAATCGTGCTTGGGTTCCACAGTCTGTGCCTCGTGAAGCCAGTCCACGACGACGACTGGTACATGGGCAGCCTGTACGAAGACGGCAGCATCGACTGTTGGACAGCCTACGGCGACCTATACGAGGCACTACGCGGCCTGTAGGGGCACAGGCCGAGTGTCTAACTGCGCTACAACGACCCCACACCGAGGCGGACGTCTATGGACTCTGGCGAACAGTTCACACAGGTCAAGGACAGTTGAGCCGCAGCCCAGCGGGTCGGACGCATTGCTTCGGGACGAAGAAGTCAGGGAGGAGGGACAGCCGGTGATTGCTCGGGGTGATCCTCGGGCCCTGCCGAGCCGCTCCCAGGGGGGACCCGGCAACCGAGCGCTCAGAGGCTCGGGGCACCCGGTGGGACGCCGTACGCGACCCCATACGACGTCAGCGCCAGCAGCCCGCTGCCCTGGCGTCTACATCGACGACTGCATGATGACCAGCAACAACACGCATCCCGTCTCGGCGCAGGATGCTCGGATGGCGCTCACGGACGCGCAATTGGAGGTGTGCGTGTTCTGCCGACCGGACACCGAGTTAGCCTAGGGATCCTCGACTGAGCCCCCGCACGAGCGAGTGCGGGGGCTCGATCCATATTCGGACGGAAGTTGTCAAGTCAAATGAGACGGTTTGATGCTATGAAGACTGTCTTGCTGGTTCTGTCTCCGGCTTCGGTTCGTTGATCCAGACTTGCCCGGG
>NZ_JBFBCG010000244.1:0-1098 GCF_040683105.1 Streptomyces sp. NPDC051020
CCCTTGTACGACGGCGGCGTACTACCCACGGACAACTCCTCCCAGCATGACCCACCAGAAGATCATCCCACCCGGTCAGTCAACGTGACAGTGCCGCTACAAGTTCTCCATTAAGCCTCTACGAGATCACCTCCGACCTCTATCGTGATCAGTGCCAACTCGACTAGGCGAAAGACGACTTGCACATGTTGAAGCAGATCACCTCCCGAATCGGATCCCTCATCGCCGGTTCGGCCCTGGCTGCGGCCGCCCTGATCACAACGGCCGCACCGGCTACTGCCGGAACCAACGGTCAGCAGATGGCCATATCCACGCGCTACTCCGACGTGGTCAAGATGTGTGGCAACAACCAGAACGGTGTGCGTGTCTGCACCGGATGGATCTCGACCCCCAACTACTGGACCAAGATCTACGGATGGTGGTGGAAGGGCGAGGTGGAGTTCTGGGGAATTCAGTACGACGCCCCTGGCGGCTATGAAACGCACCGGTACTCATACTGCAACGTGCCCGCCTCCCAGGCGGATGACTGGACCTGGTGCGACGAGGCCGGCAACCTCTGATCCTGGCGTCGACGGGTGACAGGAAGGGTGCCGGGTCGGCCTGACCCGGCACCCTTCTCCCGGTCCTGACTTGATACGGGCTCACCGCCCATCTGCCGTACGTCCCACGACCCACCCACCTGGCGGCCAGCAACGGTGAAGGGCCGTACCGGGCCCCGCCCGCCACCCCCTTGGGCCGCCTGGCCCGGAACCGCCACCCTCGCAACAACCTGGGCGGCCCCAACAGCTCCACAGTCAAGCTCAGCCCACGCCCACTCTCGATGGCCGCCCCATGACCAGGGGCTATGCAGAGATCGCTGCTACACCACTCGGCGGGACACCATCCATGCTCGGCCAACTCCACCACTGCCTCCAGGCACGCATCCCGTTCGACGAAGGGATCGCCTTCCCCACAGAGCCCCAGCCAGCAGGAACAGCCACCGCGTGAACGGAACGGGGCAGCTGGCATTGTCACGTTGGCTGGCCGGCGTGGGATGATCTTGTGGTTGGTCGTGCCGGGGAGGGGTTCGCTCGTGTCGTCCGCGTCGCCGTCGTACAA
>NZ_JBFBCG010000245.1:0-1074 GCF_040683105.1 Streptomyces sp. NPDC051020
GTCGGCGTCGGCGTCGGCGTCGGCGTCGGGGAGAGTGGAGCAGGTTTCCGTGAGGTGGATCTTGTAGCCCATCCAGAACAGGTCATCGCCCTTGGCCGCCCAGCGTGCGTCCGCGTCATAGGGGGAGGCCAGGCGGAGTTGACCGGGCGGGACGCCGTCGTCGGCGTCCCGCTTCTTGATCACCTGCCGTCCCCGGCTGTCGCTGCGGATGATGTAGGTCTGCACGAGGACCTGCCGCAGCAGGTGCACGGCCTCGATCTGACGGATCCAAACCGGGGTGTCATCGGCCCAGGCGGCCCGGCACAAGGCGAGGGCGTCCTGGCCGAAGACCTGGGCGAGGCGGTCGCGTTTCGTTTGCGAGGGCGGCATGCGCCAGCCGTCGACCCGCGGCCCGTACCGCTCGGCGAACTCCGTCACGTCGATCTGCCCGGCCAGCCAGAGGGGAGCCGCGACCGCGAGGGCCTCCAGGGCAGCGCGCACGCTCTCGCCGGCCAGCTCCAGGCGGTTCAAGTCCCGCACCGCGCTGATCACATGGGTGGAGTCGGTGCGCTGCTTGCGCCCGGCCGCCACCAGACCGGCGTCCTTGCAGTGCTCAAGGAGCCGGTCGAAGACCACCCGCTCCATGCCGTTGTCCGCGAGCCGGGCCCTGAACTTGCTGAGCACACTGGCATCGAAGCCGGCGTCGGTGAGCTCCGCCCCGAGCGCGTACTTCCAGTCGATGGCCCGCACCGCCATCGCCGCGGCCTGCCGATCGGTGAGGTCCTCGGCGAACTGCAACACCGTCACCAGCGACAACACCCCAGGCGACAGGCCCGGCGCCCCGCGCACCCCGAACGCCTCGGCGAACGGCTCATCGACGAAGACCTCCGCGAGGCGGTCCCGCACCCGTATCGCCAGACTCCCCTTCGGGAACGCCGCCCGCGCCACCACCACGGTCTGCTCCGGGATCTCCGGCAGTCCCACCGGCCGCATCGACATCCGTACCGCCTCCACGGCCGCACGACGGAGAAGCGACCTCAGGAACGATCATCGCGGACCCGCCCTCATCCCCGCAGTGAATTGGGCAGCAGAGTC
>NZ_JBFBCG010000246.1:0-1072 GCF_040683105.1 Streptomyces sp. NPDC051020
TCCTGACGGGCCGGCTCGCCGGGCCTGGTGGGGCGGCCCGGGTGGCGCCGGGAGCGGGCGGCGATCGCGGTCTTCTCGTCGATGGACAGCACCACCGCTCCTTCCGGCGGATCGCGATACAGGTCGCACACGTCCGCGACACGGTCCCAGAAGTCGGGGGTGTCGCGACGGGCGAGCCAGCCGCGGACCCGGTGCGGCTTGAGGTCCAAGTCGGCCAGGATCCGGCCGACTTGAGAGGCAGAGATCGCCAAAGACCCGGTGCCTGCCACCTGCTCGGCGATGGTGCGATGCGACCAGGTCGCCTCCGGATGCGGAGGCTCACTGGTCGCGACCGCCACGATCGCTACCGTCACCTCGGTCCCGTAGGTCTTGGGGCGGCCCGAGCGGGCAGCGTCCTTGAGCCCGTCCGGGCCCAGAGCAGCGAACCGGCCGCGCCACTTGCGGACCGTGTTCACACTGATCGCCAGTTCCCTCGCGATCGCCCCGTTGCTCTGCCCCTCGGCGGCCGCCAGGACAACCCGGGCCCGCAGCACTTCCCGCACCTGCGCCTTCAACGCGACCACCGTACGGATCAGATGCTCGCGCACCGTCCTCTCCAGCTCCACCACGACCGCCCCGGCCAACCCTGCCACGCTCCCTCGCCGCTCCGCCCGAAGAGACGATCATGACGGAAGCGGGCAGCGAGACGGCATGATGGCCCGGTGCCGAAGAACCCACCCGAGTCCATGCAAGCCCACCTGCGTCTGCGTCTACGCGCCCGCGCCGAGGAGCGCTGGCCCCAGCTCACGGGGATCCAGGTGCGCTTTCGAGCCGGATTCGCCTACGTGGCCGGGGAACTGCCGGGCGAGGAGGAACCCCTGCCGCTGTGCCGCCTCCGCTTCACCGGCGTCCTGCACACTTGGGGTTTCGCCCTCTACCTCGCCAGCCGCGACAAGTACGAGGACAACTTCCTACCCACCGGACTGCCCTCCGGCTCCCCCGAAGACGCCCTGGACTGCGCCTGCGGCTTCTACCTCGGCGACCTGGCGCCCTGATCAACACCCCTCCACGAACTTGCGCGGGGCAGCACTAG
>NZ_JBFBCG010000247.1:0-1050 GCF_040683105.1 Streptomyces sp. NPDC051020
CGTACGAGTCGCCCACTGACCCTATGGATGCATCAACTCCGGCCCGTAGCAGGCGTGTTGTGAGCTTAATGGATGTGTATTGGCAGCCGTGGTCGGCGTGGTGGATCAGCTGTCCGGGTGCGACTTCGCGGCTGGCCAGGGCGTACTCCAGCGAGGACAGGACGAGGTCGGCATCCGCGCGGGCGGAGGTTTCCCAGGCCACCACGCGGCGGGAGAAGGCGTCCCGGATGGCCGACAGCCACAGCGGCCCCTCGCCGGTGGGGATCATCGTGAGGTCGGTGACCCACAGCCGGTTCGGCTCGCTCGCGGTGAAGTCGCGCTGGACCAGGTCCGGGGCGAGAGTGGCTTCCGGGTCGCGGCGGGTGAAGCCCTTGCCGTGCCGGCGTGGGCTGATTCCGTGCAGTCCGGCCTCGCGCATCAGGCGCTCGACCCGCTTGCGGCCGGTCGCATCGCCCTCGCGCCGGAGTACGGCGTGTACGCGCGGGGAGCCGTAGATGCCGCCGGAGTCCGCGTGGATCTGCTTGATCTTCTCGGTCAGCTCCGCGTCCCGGCGGTGCCGCTCGCAGGGCTTCGTCTCGCGCCGGCGCCAGCGGTAGTAGGTGGAGGTGGGGATGTGGAGTTCCCGGAGGACGGGCTCGACACCGAGGTCGCTGCGTTCACCGAGGAACGTCAGTACCTGCGCCGGGTCGTGTCGAGCTCCTGGGCGAAAAAAACCGAGGCGGCCTTGAGGATCTCGTTCGACCGCTTGAGCTGGGAGTTCTCCTTGCGCAGAGCCGCGAGTTCCTTCCGTTCGTCGGTGGTCAGCCGGTCGTCGCGCTCACCGTGGTCGGCCTCGGCCTGGCGGATCCAGCCGCGCAGGGCCTCGGGATGCACGCCCAGCTCGGCGGCCAGCCGCTTGATCACCGGCCTCGGCTCGGAGGTGCGATACATCCGCACCGCACGCTCACGCAACTCCAGCGGGTATTTCCTCGGGGCAGCCATGGTCACAGGTCCTCTCATGAGATCCATCTGACCAGCCGTCACATCCGTCCGCATCTCGGGGGAACCTCA
>NZ_JBFBCG010000248.1:0-1042 GCF_040683105.1 Streptomyces sp. NPDC051020
ATAGTCGCGATGCCGGACAGGGCTGAGAGAGATCCCGGAGCCGGTCCTCCCGGCGTCCCTTGCCGCGGACGACGATCTCGCCGCATCGCCAGTCGATGTCGTCCAGCAGCAGCCGGGCCACCTCGATCGACCGCAGCCCGAGCCTGGCCACCAGCATCAGGATCGCGTAGTCGCGGACGCCGACCGTCCCGTGGCGCGGAGTATGGTCCAGCAGCCGCTGAACGTCGCCGGCTGCCATCGTCGGCGGCACGGAGGCGAAGCGCCAGCCGCCCACCGGAGGCACCGCGCCGCCGAGCTTCATCGGGATGACGCCGTGCAGGTGAAGGAACCGCATCAGCGACCGCAGCTCGGCCACCCGCCCCTTTGCCGAGCCCGCCGAGACCCTGGCGCACTCCCGCAGCAGGAACGCGTTCAGGTCCGCTCCGGTCAGGCTGTCCGGCATGAACTGGCCGTCGGTCATGGATTGTTCGGCCAGGAATCGCCGGGCGGTTTTCCCGTAGCGCAGCATGGTCGACGCCGACAGGCCACGCTCGGCCTCCATCCAGCACCGGTAGCGCTCCAGCAGAACATCCGCCGGCGACGGCGGAGCCTGCGGTGCGGGCACCACCCCGGCCTCACGCAGGAAGGTCAGCAGCGGGACCAAGCCCCGTGGCCCGGCTACCCGGCGGCGACCCGACTTCCGCAGGTCGGCAAGGTGCTGCTTCAGCCGCCCTTCGTCCAGATCCGCGGGATCGAGGCCCTGCCTCGAAAGCCACAGGCCGACCTGCCCCAGATCCTTGAGCATGTTCTTGGCCGTCTGGGTCGTGTACCCGCGCTCCGCCAGCCATGCCCGGTAGCCCTCCACGTGCGGTGCCAGAGCACCCGCCTTCCGACGCGTACTTCCGAACGGCATGGCCACCCCCTCGCGGGAGCACCCCTGCCCCCTCGCTCGTGAGGCTGCCCGGCACCGAAACTATGCAGAGCCACGAACAGCCGAAACCCCACGAAGGAGCGGAACAGCACGCATGGCTTCTGCATAGTCACGGTCTCGGCATAGGTCGAT
>NZ_JBFBCG010000249.1:0-1023 GCF_040683105.1 Streptomyces sp. NPDC051020
CGCCACGGCCTCCTCGTACGCCCCCGGCACCATCTCGGCCCGCCCGGACACCACCATCCGCCGGAAGACGTCCCCCCGCACATGAACGGCCCGCGACAGCCGCTCGGCCAGGGCCTGGGCGACGGTGGATTTACCGGAGGCCATCACGCCGGTGATGAGGACGACGGCGGGGCCGGGTTCGTTGCGGCTCGCACCCCGTTCGTCGCGCTCCTGCATCACCACGTCGTCGTCCACTGCTCTCTCCTCTGGCTTGGCAGGCCGGTCGCTCGGGCAGACGTCAGTTGGTGTTCGAGTCCGCGCGCGAACGAACCGGCGGACTTGTCGGCGGACTTGTCGGCGTGCGGAAATGGCGCTGCTGTCGGAGTCGGCAGCAGCGCGAAGCAATCCCGAGGTCAGCCGGTGACGGCATCCGCCAGGAAGGCGGTCCACGCGGCGGGGGCGACGGCGAAGGTGGGACCGTCAGTGACCTTGGAGTCGCGGACGTGGACGGTGTGGGGGCAGGTGGCAACCTCCACGCACGCGCCGCCCTCGTTGCCGCTGTAGCTGGACTTGCGCCAGTCGTAGGCGACTTCGACGCAGGCTTCGCCCTCGTTGTTGCTGTAGCTGGACTTGAACCAGGAGAGCTCGGGCCCGGTGGTCACAGTTGCCTCGCCTTCGTTTCGATGATCTCCGCCGACTTCCAGGGGTTGAGCGCCTGCGCCCGCAGAATGCCGAAGAGGTCGAACATGTCACCCACCTGCCCCGGCCTGGAGATCAACCTATCGCCGCCCTGGCCCTCCACGAACACCAGATTGCGGCCTTCCGCCGTGCACATCAGTTGCATGGGCCCCATCAACCCTCACCGAGGGCGAACCGGGCCCGGTCGTACGGGAGATCGCGGGCGGCCGATGGATGTACTTCCTGATCCCGCCCGGGTCGAGCAAGGAGTACGACTGGCCGCCGGGTGCCAGGTGCTTCGGGCCGGCCGCCCGTGACCAGTACGTGGGAATCCCCGCACCCGACGGCAACACGTATCCACTGAGC
>NZ_JBFBCG010000250.1:0-1021 GCF_040683105.1 Streptomyces sp. NPDC051020
GCTCAGCAGGATGAAATCTCAAGACACTGGCGCGAAGGGGGAATCGTTCAGCTTGATGGGGCGGGCACTCGGGGCACCGGTGCGCCATGTCCGCCCACCGCCGACCCAGACCTTCGGGAAGGGCGGGAGGTTGTGCGGGTTTCGGGTGTGGCGTCCCTCACACAGGGCGTGGCGGCAGGTGTTCCTCCCCCGGTGCCTCAAAGGCATGAATGAACGGCTACGGCAAGCTGCGGCGCTGCACCGAGAAGAGTGGCAAGGCGGTGGACTTCTACCTCCGCCTCGCCGCAGCGATCGTCACGCTCCGCATGCTCATCCGCCGCGCGACGACGCTGTACCGCTGGGACACCCGGCCCACCACCCGCCGCCTCAAGTGATGCCTACTGCCGGTCGGTCTTAGGAGCGTGGGTCAGTAAACAACTCCTGGAATGCCGCGCCTCGTGGTGAAGTGCGGCTACCGAGCGCTGCTCTTGAAAAGGCGTGGCTGCCGGGCAGTCGTGATGCGAAAATCAGTCCGCAACTTGATCCACATCCGCGTCCTGGAGGTCCGTATGGACATCGCCTCGCTGCTGCCGTTGACCACGGCCCGGTTGTCGCTGCGTCTGTTCACTCCCGGCGACGCCGACGACCTGTACGCCTACCAGAGCCTGCCGAGCGTGGCGCGCTACTTGTACCGGCCGGCGCACACGCGTGAGCGCAGCGAGCAGGTTGCCGCCGAGCGCGCGGCGCAGACGGCCTGGCGCGCCGACGGGGACAAGCTGTCGCTCGCTGTCTGCCGACGCGATGAGCCCGGCGTCCTTGGCGAGGTGAGCCTCGGCCTGGCCGATGCCCGCGCCGCCCAGGCCGAGATCGGCTGGACTCTCGACCCAGGTCACCAGGGGCACGGCTACGCGACCGAGGCGGCCGCGGCGCTGGCCGGGTTTGCCTTCGACACGCTGGGCGTGCACCGGCTCTACGCACGGCTGGATGTGGAGAACACCGGGTCTGTGCGGGTCTGTGAGCGCCTCGGGATGCGCCGGGAGGC
>NZ_JBFBCG010000251.1:0-1020 GCF_040683105.1 Streptomyces sp. NPDC051020
CGCCGGTAGCGTTCCATCAGCTGGGCCTTCTCGTACTCGGCGAACATGCCCTGGAACTGGACCATCAGCTGGTCCTCGGGGCTGTCGCCGCGTGGGCCGCGGACGAACTCCACCCGGGTGCCGGCCCGGGCGAACTCCTCGACCAGCAGGGCCTGGTAAGCGAACTTACGTGCCAGGCGGTCGGGCGCATAACACAACACCACATCCACCCCGACCTGGGCGACCAGGTCGCGCAGCCGCTCCAGCGCGGGTCGCACCAGGGTCGCCCCGGAGTGTCCCTCGTCCTCGAACACCCACTCCTCGGGCAGCTCAAGGCGCTGTTCGGCGGCGTGCGCGCGCAGGGCCGCGGTCTGCGAGCCGATCGTCTGGTCCTTCTTCTGCCGGGCCGAGGACACCCGGGCGTAGATCGCCACGCTGGTCATCGCTCACTCCTGCCTGCTCCGGGCGATCCCGTGTCCGGGCTCGCCGCTGCGGAACCAATGCCGCGTAGGCCGCGGACAAGTCCGCCGCGGCATGACGGTCGAAGACCGCCTCCACCTCCACCGGCCGGCCGCTCACCTGCCCGGCCGCCCCTCCGGGGCACCCCGCTCAAGGAATTCGGCCAGGGCCTGGGCCACCACCGCGGAGATTGCCCGGTCGCTCTCGTGGGCACGGGCGCGGATCTGTCCTGCCAACGATTCCGGCAACTTGACAGTGAACACCACGCTCGACTCGGGGACTTCGAGATGTCCAGCAGCCATGGCCTGCTCCAGATACCGGCGTGCCTGACGCACCGACACCCCGTACCTACTCGCCAACGTGCGGGCGGCTGCGGCCACGGGCACACCCGCCCCGACCAGATCCGCGGCGGCGTTGACCCGCCGGGCGTACTCGACGCTATCGACACGATCACCACGCACCATGTCACAAACCTACTACCCATTGTGACGCTCCTTACCCTCCGCGCGAGGAAGGAGTTCCAAGCGCCGGTAGCCGAGCGTCACCTCGAAACAGAAGTTGCCCATTGCGTTGGGGGCGTGA
>NZ_JBFBCG010000252.1:0-1011 GCF_040683105.1 Streptomyces sp. NPDC051020
GCCGAACCACCACCGACAAAAACCCGCACATCATCAGTGGCGGTGGTCCGGGCCCGGGTCAGGTCCCGTAGTTCGCGGACCGGCTCGGGCGGGACGAAGGAGGGCCGGACCAGGCCGTGGGCGCCGAGCTGAGCCAGCCAGGCCGCGTCCGAGACGTCCGTCTTGCGGCCGGGCAGGCTCTTGACCTGCCGCGCGTTGACCAGGATCACGTTCAAGCCCTCGGCCAGCACGTAGGAAGGGCTTCCAGTAGTCGCTGGTGGCCTCGATCACCACCAGGGTCACCTGTGCGGCGAGCAGGTGCTCCCGCAGATCGAGGACCGCGTTCGTCGTCGATCCCCACGTCGTGGTCTCGGTCGTGAAGGACCCCCGCCGCTTCGTACTGGGGTGCGGACACATACCTTGGCGTCCTTCTTGCTGATGTCCAGGCCGGCACAGGGTTCGTGCAGCACGTCCACGGCCTTGCTCCCTCCCTGGCGGACAGACCCGTCGTGCGCCGTTCCGGGAGGGCCAGGGTGAATCAGGAATTCTGACGCACGTGCTCACAGCAACACTCCACGGTTCCCGTGGACAGCCCCCAGCACCACGCTGACCTGCGAGCTCACCGGCATCACAGAGGCATCGGTTTCGGCCGGAACGAACCCCACCACGATCCCGGACCGGCATCAGCCCACGTCAGGGCGGACAGAAGCACCTCCGGCGCGCGCCAAGGGGTTTACCACGCCCCCGGAGCGCACCGAAGGTGCGCTGGATCGCTGACCTGGCGTTACATCAGAGAGTGGTCTGACGGGCGCTAATGGCGATGATCGGGACGGAAGCTGAAGCCGCGATCGACCAGTGGGCCGCGGAGGAGCTTGCCGCCTCTCCTGACTGGTCGGCGAGCCAGTGGCGCAGGAATTTGACTCTCCTCAAGATCGAGGAGGACGGCTGAGAGGCCGAGGCGCAATGCGGAGCCGCTCGACCTGACGGCTTGTCAACACGTCTTCGCGACACGCCGACCGCACCCCGCCTCGA
>NZ_JBFBCG010000253.1:0-1010 GCF_040683105.1 Streptomyces sp. NPDC051020
CATCACCACACGCTGGTCCTGGACGCGGACGGCAGCACGCTGCTGTCGCGGCGGGTGGCCAACGACGAGCCGGAACTCCTGAAGCTGATCGGTGACGTCCTGGACCTCGCCGACGGCGACAGGACGACCTGGGCGCTGGACATGACCGGCGGCGAGCCGGGCCTGCTGATCGCCTTGCTGGTCAACCACGGCCAGGAGCTCGTCTACATCCCCGGTATCGCGGTCAACCGGGCCAGCGACAGCTACCGCGGCCAAGGCAAGACGGACGCCCGTGACGCCCGCGTGATCGCCGACCAGGCCCGGATGCGCCGCGACCTTCAGCCGATCCGCCCCGGCGACGAAGCCACGATCGAGCTGCGGCTGCTGACCGACCACCGCGTCGATCTGGTTGCCGACCGCACCCGCACCACCAACCGGCTCAAGGCCCTGCTGAACGGTATGTTCCCGGCCCTGGAACGAGCCCTCGACCTCGGTAACGCCGGCCCGCTGGTTTTGCTGGCCGGATACCAGACACCGGCAGCGATCCGCCGCGCGGGCACCCGGCGGCTGACCACTTGGCTGCGCAACCGCAAGGTCTGCAACGCTGCCGCCCTCGCCGAGAAAGTGGTTGAAGCCGCCGAGCGCCAGCACACCGCCGTCGCGGGTGAGAAGGCCATCGCGAAGATGGTGCACACCCTGGCGAAGGAGGTGATGGCCCTCAACGAGAAGATCTCCGAGACCGACAAGCTCATCGAGGGCCGGTTTCGCGAGCACGAACTTGCCGACGTGATCCAGTCCATGCCCGGCATCGGCACGGTCCTCGGTGCCGAGTTTCTCGCCGCCGTCGGCGGCAGCCTGGACGCCTTCCCCACCGCCGACCGGCTCGCGGCCTTCGCCGGCGTGGCACCTGCCCCCCCGCGACTCCGGCCAGGTCAGTGGTAACGACCACCGACCGACGAGATACCACCGCCGCCTGCAGCGCGTCTTCTACACCTCCGCGCTGATCAGCGTCCAGCACGACCCCAACTCGC